>CAYNTB010000267.1:0-846 GCA_964399905.1 uncultured Bacteroidales bacterium
CATGAAACAAAAGGAATATCTGCTGTTTCGGCTGCACCTTATGGTAGTGCCATGGTGCTTCCAATTTCTTATGCTTACATAAAATTATTGGGTGGAAACGGACTTACGGAAGCAACCAAATACGCAATTCTAAATGCCAATTATCTAAAAACATGTCTCGAAGGTCACTACAAAATATTATACACCGGCAAACACGAACGGGTTGCACATGAAATGATACTGGATTGCAATGATTTTCATAAAACCGCGAATATTCCTGTGATTGATATTGCAAAACGATTAATGGATTATGGATTTCATGCGCCAACAGTTGCATTTCCGGTTCACGGGACACTGATGGTAGAACCAACCGAAAGTGAGCCCTTGTATGAGCTTGACCGCTTTATTGATGCCATGATCGCTATCAGGGAAGAAATTCGTGAAATTGAAGAAGGCAAGGCAGATAAGGACAATAACCTGCTGACCAATGCACCCCATACCGCTGAAATGGCAACTGCTGATGAATGGAAATTCCCTTACAGCCGTCAAAAAGCTGTTTATCCAAAAGCATGGTCGAATAACGATAAATACTGGCCAACCGTTACTAAAATTGACGATGCGTACGGAGACCGGAATTTGATTTGTACCTGTCAGCCCATTGAGGCTTATGAAACAGAATAAAGCTGAAACAGAATAGATTTTTCTGAATTTTTACAAAAACGGGTCTATACAATAGATCCGTTTTTTGTTTATCCGTGCCACACTTAAAAACCTAATAATCTAATTAATTGTCGTTATGAATGATTAATGTATAATCCGCATTTAAACACTCTAAACTTAAATTCTATTCCAATACAAATAAATCAA
>CAYNTB010000267.1:856-2295 GCA_964399905.1 uncultured Bacteroidales bacterium
GCTCGTTTTCTCTCACAACGACTTCAACCGCGGCAACCGACTTGTGCAAGTAAACCCCAATTCAAAAGATTCTAAAAAGAAATCCATCTACCTCGTGGACTTTGATTATTCTGCTTTCAATCATTGTTCCTAATATAACTCATCTGTTTTAAAATTATTAATCATGCTGCTGTAACATTTCCGAGCCCAAATCTGTCAAAACAACATCGATTTAATGCCCAAATATTGACTGATAGTACTTTGTAAAAAATCAATTAAAGTAATATCAATTAAAAAAAACCAAAATGAAAAAATTTAACTTTTTATGGATTACGATTTTTGCTTTACTGCTAACAGATGCAAGCAGTTATGCATGTTCATCTTTTATGCTAAAATCAAAGAACGGGCAAATTTACGGTCACAATTTGGAAATTGGGGGCCAGATGCCGGGCATGATCTTTATTAACAAAAGTGATACTCAAAAAAAAGGATTTACATGGAAACTATTAACTTCTGCCGACAAACTTCCTGAAAACAATTTAACATGGGTTTCGAAATATGGATCTGTAACCTTTAACGCATTTGGGCGCGAATTTCCGGATGGAGGAATGAATGAAAAGGGTTTATATATATGGGAAATGACCGGAAAAAGTTCCTTTGATACGGTTGCAAACAGGCCGCGCTTATTTATGTCGCAGTGGATGCAATATCAATTAGACAACTATCATTCGGTCAATGAAGTGCTGCAAAATTTGTCGGCAGTCGGGCTCGACGGCTGGAACTGGCATTTTTTTGTGGCCGACAAACAAGGTAAGGCGGCAAGTATTGAATTTATTGATGGAATGGCATATGTTAACGCTGAAAACAACCTGCCCATCCCCCTTATGGGAAATGGAAGATATACTGATGACCTTTCATTTATAAAAGAATTTAAGGGTTTTGGAGGCCAAATTGAGCTCGACCTGACAGATCCAAATCTTCCCGGTTTTGTAAAGGCTGCCAAATTGATTTCTGATTATAATGACAATGAAAACATAGTTGATTACGGCTTTGGGATTCTTGGCCATTTAAGTTCTAATCCGAAATGGTCAGTGATTTTTGATGTGGTAAACATGAAGGTTTATTTTAAAACTGCCGCCCACAAAAACATCAAATACTTTTCATTAAAATCCTTTGATTTCACATCGGCCACAACTGTAAAAACACTGGACATTCAGAATGCTGATCTGGACGGGGATGTTACCCCACATTTTTCAGATTTTTCTCAAGCTGATAATGAAGCATTGATCAGGGCTGTTATTCAGAAAGTTTTATCAAAAGATTCTGACCCTGATATTGATCCTGAAATATTGATCAGCAATCTGGCAAATGCACATATGTTAAAAAAAGATCAGGCTGAAACTCCGATAAAGGGAATTTGGACCGGCTAGGCCGAATACCCCACCACAGGCGAACCTGCC
>CAYNTB010000267.1:2327-3996 GCA_964399905.1 uncultured Bacteroidales bacterium
AAGGTAGACTGGAAACTCGAAATAGATGAAACCAATGGGATACTAAGTGGCTCCTTAAGCGATAATGTGGGGTTGTTTGATGGTGCCAAATTACTGAACCTGGAATATAAAAACGGGATCATCAGTTTTACAACCTACACCAAAGGTTATATCTTTAAAGTGTATTCCCAATTATCAGAACAAAAAATAAGAGGGATTTGTGAAATTAGCAACGAACCAAGAAAAGGGAATTTCATGCTTGAGCAGCACTAAAATTATTTCTTCGGAAGTTCATGCATTTCTCTGAGGACAGACAGGCTGGTGATTTAACTCTTGTCCAATAATTCGTTCAGATAATCGTTGAATCTGCCCCTGTCTTCTTCAGATTCGCTTAAGGCGACAAAAATGGTGTCTCTGCCGGCGATGGTTCCTTTTATAATATCATTCGGATTATTATCCATTAAAACTGCCAATGGACTCGCATAACCTGCAAGGGTTTTGATAATGGCCAGATTCCCTGAAAAGTTAAGTGAGAGAAAACCACGAACATCTTTTGGCTTCGATACAGATTCCTGCGGAGCAATGTAACGGTATGAATTATCAATGGAAGCAATCTTTGAAACTTTCAATTTTTTTAGTTCACGAGATAAGGTCGCCTGTGTTAGTTTAAAACCTTCGTCCTGTAAATGTTTTAACAGGTCCTCCTGGCTTCTGATAACTTTTTCACGTATAATTTCAAGTATCCTTACTTTACGAAGTTGTTTGATGTTCATGACATAATTTTTGGAGAATCTTTTTACTTTAATAAAATATTAATTGGATAAGAACCGTATTATGATCTGATATCCATTTCAATACAATTGAGATTCTTTACGAAGCGTTACTTTTCTCCAATGATTGATCGTTCAATTGATATTCATCTTCAATATTGAAACTGAAAGGATTAAAAAGCATGGCTGAACACAGGCATCGTAAATCACTATTTTTTTTCAGAATATGAAAATTTGGACAATCCTTGCATTCGTTCCAGAATTCATCAGATGTACTCAACTTTGAATAATTTACGGGTTTGTAACCAAAAAAAGTATTTACCCGCATAATTTCGGGGCTGGTGGTCAAACTAAACAATTTCGCTTTTGGGTATCTGTTTCTGACAAGTTGAAATGCTTCATTAACCATGGCACTGCCCAAACCCAATTTGCGAAATTCAGGAAGTACCACAACACCAGATATTGAAACATAATTATCAGCATTTCTTTTTCTGAGATAACAAAAACCAGCCAGTTGCCCTTGTTTGGTTGCAATCACGGCATCCCCATTTTTGATTTTTTTCCCCAAATATTCACCTTTTTTTAGATTTAGCCCGATGGTCCTTTCTTTGGACAATTGTTCATAAACCATTTCTATCTCATGAGCATAAATCAGATGTTTTTCGTCAGATACTGTAATTTTAAATTCCTTAAGTGAGGTCATAAGCTTTATATTGTAATATTATGCAATTTATTTGGTTATTTATACAAATATAGATAATCTAATGCAATTATTTGCAATTTTATGCAATTTATATTCATTCTATATTTTGTGCATTGAGCTCTGAGATTTATTAAAGGCTGGAAATTCAAAATTGTGATTTTAATGGATATAGAAATCGATACAGCTGCCGTAAAATTGAAGGCTATTAACCAATCAC
>CAYNTB010000268.1:0-3979 GCA_964399905.1 uncultured Bacteroidales bacterium
GATTAAAGAAAGAAAAGCGATCCGTCCCGTTAAATGTATAAGAAGGGCCAAATACTTCTTTGTTTCTACCGTCAATGCCCATATTCCCATAATAAGTAATCGCTACCGGGCTGCCTCCTTCACGGCCTTGCTGAAGAATGCTCCACTTAAGCCTGAAGTCAGTTAATTTTCTTGTTTTTACAGCTCCGAATCCAACCATAATATTATCAGTAATACTATAGTTTAAACCCAGGCGGATATTAGAAGGAGCGTAAAGGCCCCACATATCGGTAATGCCATTTTGAATGGTTCCGAAATTGTGCTCGATAATCATTTCCAGCGTTCTGGCCCCTGGTACCACCCCGGTTTGACTGTTGATTAAAATCCCGCTCTCGAAGGGAGATCGAACCGGTTTGATTTCTGGTTTTTCTTCCTGTGCAAGCAGGCTGCTAAAACAGATAAGAAAGACCAGTAATATGCTATATTTTTTCATCTTTTCGAAATTTAAAGTTAATTGTTTTTAGCCCCTTCAGTAATCCACTGTAGAATCAGGTTTGCCTGAGAATCTGAATACTTTTTCCAGGCATGTGTGCTTGTTCCTGCTTTAACATAGGTATATAATTTACTGGTTGCAGGATCTGTAGTTTTTACCAAACCCAATGAGATGATTTCGCTATAGGCTTTCGCAGCAGTAAGCACAGGTCTTGTTCCGCCATCACCATGACAGGAAGTGCAGCGATTACCGCTTGTAAAAATCGGAACAATTTGTCCGGCAAAACTGATCAGGTTCGGATCGTCCGGTTCATCCGGATCTTCGTTGTTATTATCTGGAACCGGATTTGGTTGAACATAAACAAAATCATATTCACAACCTGCAATAAATATCACCCCTACAAGAACCAAAAGCAATTTTAATATCGTTGTTTTCATTGCAAAATTTTTTAGTGTCAATTTAATCAAAAAAAGGCTCCTTAAATTATCCGAAGCCTTTTTTAATATGGTAAACTACATTAATTAAGGTGTAATTTTTGCGATTGTGTTTTTCAAAACACCAATTACATAGTTTGGATTGTGAACACCAAGGCTTCTGTCTTCTTCAATTAACTGATAGTTAACATAAGCTGCTGCAACATTTGCAGGGAAAGTTCCATTTTTTTGTGCAGTGCCATTCATAATACCAGCAACATTAAGTGCATCTCTAAGTTCGCCAAGTAACATCTCAACTTCTTCCTGAACTTCTTCAACATCTGCATGTAATGCATCTGCATCAGTATGACATTCTAAGCAACCTTCTGCCCAAACAGCAGCTGCTCCATGATATTCGTAAGTCATACTCATGGTATGTCCACCAGCTTGTACACCGTAAGGATCAGCCATGTGACAGGTAACACAACCATCTTCAACAGCCTGATGTGTGTTGGGTGTGATCGTTTCAGAACCTGAAAATTCAAACAAGCCTGAACCAGCTAAAATATTAGCCTGAGGACCGTGGTGACCTCCATAACGAGAACCAACTGATACTGCAGGGCCATCAATGGCTAAATCTGCTGCAAGAGTACGTGCCTGATGACAGTTCGCACATAAGTTACCTTTTCCAAAGTCAAAAACATCGCCACCAGCCATTAATTCAACAGCGGTTGTAGTTGTAAATCCTAAGTCCGCAGGAGTAAATGTTTTGTGAATGTTGTGACAAGTGTAACAGTTAATTGGGTTGGGATTGCTTGTCATTCCATCATAGGTTCCTGCTAAGTTTGCAAGAAATCCCTGGCTGGTATGGCAAGTTGCACAGTCGCCTGTATTTCTTTCAAAATTGCCACCGGTAGCATGAATTGAAGCTTCCCATTGATTAACCTGGGCAAACATACCTTGTGCTGTGCCACCTGTGTGACATAAAATACAGCCGGCAGTACCGTCTGTTCCATCAATTCCGTCTTCACCGGCAATACCTTGAGGACCGGCAGGGCCAACTGCTCCGTCAACTCCATCCTGACCGGCAGGACCTTCTTTGGTACAACTTGTAATCATCAGAACTGAAAACAGAAATGCCGCAGTTAAAAATGTTAAAAATGTAAATCGTTTCATTTGTCGTAGTTTTAAGTTATTATTTTTTAGCGCTTGTTTATTCTGTAACAATATTAAACATTTTAGCAAAGCCTTGTTATTATTGGAACTTGAGATTTTTCAAACTTCAAATTGAAATAAATCTTAGTTTTGCTTGACATTTATCAGTTGATGTTGGATATTTGTCAGCGGAAATAAGTTATTTATACTTGCTGAATTGATACTAGGCTGACTCATAACATTTTAAATACAATTTATATTGATTATTTATTAACATTATTAGATTGTACACTAAATATAATAACTAACTAAACGCTTATGCCTACCTATATTAACAATGCCTTTTGTCGAAATTGTTCGAAAAAACTCAATATTTTTCAACATTTATCAGACGAAGAAATTGACTTCATTAATGATCATCGCCATGAAGTGGTATTTAATCCGGGAGAAACCATCTTTAAACAAGGTGGAGCACTTACCCATATTGCCTGTATGACTTCGGGCTATGGAAAAGTGTACATTGAAGGGATGAATAAAAAAAACCTGGTTCTGAATATTTTACGGCCAACCGAAATGATTGGCGGCCCCGGATTATTCAATGACTACAGACACCATTATTCCGTTTCAGCTATTACAGACGTTATCGCCTGTTTTATTGACGTTGAGGCTTTTATGGAAGTGGCCGGGAAAAATTCCAAATTTAATGTGGCACTGTTTGAATGGATCAATAAAAAGGGGGTGCGTAATTTTGAAAAACTGATCAACCTGACCCAAAAGCAAATGCCCGGAAGAATTGCTGATGCATTGCTTTACCTCGCCGATGTGGTTTATGAAAACAATAAATTTACGGCCCATGTTTCCCGTCAGGATATTGCTGACCTGGCAGCGATGTCGAAAGAAAGTGCCATTCGAATTATTAAAGAATTTAAAGAATCGAACCTCATTAACTGCGAAGGGAATGATTTTCAAATACTCGATCACCAGGGTCTGCGGAAAATCAGTCAAACCGGATAGTTTTAATATTCCGGTCTTTAAATTTTTACCTTTGTAACAGCAAGTATTAATTCAATGGCCGGATTCACTCATTCAAATCAAGCATTTGTTTCACGAACTATTCAGATTGGCAATATTGCCTTGGGTGGAACAAACCCTGTTCGCATCCAATCAATGACTTCAACCAATACCTTAAATACCAAGGATACTGTTGAGCAAAGTATCAGAATGATTGATGCCGGTTGTGAACTGGTCAGGATTACCACTCCCGGACTAAAGGAAGTTCAGAATTTAATTGTAATAAAAAAGGAATTAAAATCAGCCGGTTATTCTGTTCCACTGATTGCCGATATTCATTTTAGCCCCAAAGTGGCTGAACAAGCTGCCCGTATTGTCGAAAAAATAAGAATCAACCCCGGTAATTATACAGGTGCCCAATCGCAAAGCAAATCGGTTTTTGATGAAACGGCCTATAAATTTGAAATCGAAAAAGCAGCTGAAAACCTACATCCATTGCTTAAAATCTGCAAAGAATACGGGACCGTTATCCGATTGGGGGTGAATCACGGCTCATTATCGCAGCGAATCATTAATAAATACGGGAACACGCCCACCGGTATGGTAAATTCAATTTTGGAATTTATTCGTATTTGCGAAGGTTTTCAGTTTTACAATCTGGTGCTTTCCATGAAATCAAGCAACCAGAAAATTATGGTGCAGGCCTATCGCCTATTGGTTCACAAAATGATGGAAGCGAACATGGATTACCCATTGCACTTAGGAGTGACCGAAGCTGGTAACGGATTGGATGGAAGAATCAAATCGACAGCCGGAATAGGTACTTTGTTACAGGAAGGAATCGGAGACACCATCCGTGTTTCGCTCACCGAAGATCCTGAAAACGAAATTGTTTTTGCCAAATCAATTACCCAAATTCTGAAACGCA
>CAYNTB010000269.1:0-278 GCA_964399905.1 uncultured Bacteroidales bacterium
AAAGTGCAGGCAATCAGCATTGCACCCGATGTTTTGTCCAGTTCAAATGGCACTTCATTGGTAACCGGATTTAAGCTGATATCCACTTTTTCAGGGTTCAGGGCAACCTTTGAAGTTTTGGGTTTAAAATCTTTATTCAGAATCCTGAATTCGGTACGGCGGTTAAGTTCATGGGCTGCTTCTTTTTCGGCATTGGTTCTGAGGGCATTGATAAAGCTTTCATTAAGCACCGTCCCATTTGCAAAACGGATGCCATTTTTAACAATGTTTTGTTTTAA
>CAYNTB010000269.1:288-2163 GCA_964399905.1 uncultured Bacteroidales bacterium
CACCCTGGGTTGCCTTTCGCCATAACCTTTGGCTGTAAGCCTGTCGGGATCGATCCCTCTTAAAATTAAATAATCAACCACCGAACGTGCACGGCGCTGCGATAGAATATCATTTCGTTCTTCAGTATCGCGCGAATCGGTATGGGCAGCCAGTTCAATCACCAGGTTTTTATTTTCATCCATGGTTTTGATTAATCCCTGTAGCGAATCCTGGTATTGGGGCCTCAGCTCCCATTTTCCAAGCTCATATAAAATTTCGGGTAAAAGTATCGGTTCCGTTGGAAAAGGAATCATTTTCAGATCAAGCTTCAGATTTTCTTGAGATAATAGCTCATCGGAAGAAATGGGTTTTTTTAGCAGAAAATAATTCTCTTTGTTTGCTGAGAGTTCATAATTAAGGGTTGATTTAACCTGTTTTGAGTCAAAAAGGAATTTGCCCTGGCTGTTGGATTGGGTAGAATAGGTGGCACCGGATGATGAGGCCAGCTCAATTTTTGCCCCTTCAATAAACAGCATGGTGTTTTCATCCTTAACCGTTCCTTCGATGCTGTATTCAATGACCGGCAAATAAAAGGAGTATATATCATCTTTACGCGCTCCTTTTCGGTTCGAACTAAAATAACCTTCTTCTTTTTCAGGATTGAAAACAATGCCGAAATCATCGCCATTGGAGTTAAACGGTAGCTTTAAATTTTCAACATTTTTCCATTCCTTATCATAAACAGCCACAAAAATATCAAGTCCGCCCATTCCGATATGACCGTTTGATGCAAAATACAAAGTTGTATCATTTCTTAAAAAAGGAAACATTTCATCGCCTGGTGTATTTATTTCAGGCCCCAGATTAATTGGCCGGCCAAAATTTTCGCTTTTACTTTTACGTTTGGCCACCCATATGTCTTTTCCACCCATTCCACCGTTTCTGTCGCTTGCGAAATAAATGGTCAGCTCGTCCCGGCTGATGGCCGGATGACCGACAACCCCTGTAGTATCATTCCCAAATTGGAGCGGTTTTGGCCTTGACCAGTTTTGGCCGTTTCTGCTTGAGGTGTATATCTTACAGCCCTGTTTTGCAGTATTATTCGCTGAGCATCGCGTAAAATAAATATTTGTGAAGTTTGAATTCAGTATGGGCGTTCCTTCATTTCCAGCGGTATTTATATAAAGTTCGCTGTCGGTTTGCCCGTCTTCATTATCGAAAATTACCGGAGGGGTAAAATTCCCTTTTCTGTCGATACGGGTAATAAACAGATCGCTGAAATTTTGTCCGGTCCATTCATCCTTTTGGCTTCCAACCGCTGCATCACGGCCCGAAGTAAAAACAATCGTATTGAGGGCTGTATTTGCATAAGCCGGTGAAAAATCATCATCCCGTGTATTTATTTTTTTCAGGTTACTGATGATATAATTTCCAGGTTTTTTTTCCCACTCAACGGATTTGGTGCACGAAATGATTCCGTTTTCACCCCTGATATCTTCAGGTACCAGTTGCTGATAAGCTTTATAATAATTAAGGGCTTCCGAATATTTACCGCCTGATTTCAGCGCATCTGCCAGATAAAGAAGAATCAGGGGTTCTTTTTCCTGGTATTTAATTTTTTCGAGTCGTTTGTATTGTATCTCTGCCCTGCGGACATTGTTGGTTAGCCGGTAACATTCTGCAAGCTGGTAATTAATGCGGTTTTTTTCTTCAGGATCCTTTTTTACTTTGGTATATGCTTTTTGATAATTGGTAATGGCAGTGGCGTACTTTTTTGCATTGAATGCATCGTCGGCTGCTTTGGTGTGTTTTTTTTGTGCCGTTGCAGGAATGCTTAAAACAAAAACAAATATAATGACTGAAAACAATTTATTCATTCGACCGAAATTAGCTTT
>CAYNTB010000269.1:2173-3961 GCA_964399905.1 uncultured Bacteroidales bacterium
GGCTTCGCGCCGTCATCATGCAGCCGCCGGTCAAGGGGATAGAACGATGCACGCCGTTGAATGTCGGCGCTCTCGCGTGGGATTCAGTGCCGAGCGCTTCAAAGGCGGCGGAAGAGCACAAGAAATGGGTGGCGAGAACGATCAAAAATAAGATTTATTTGTCCTTTTTGGTTTGAGGAGGTGATTTTTTTTGGGGCTTGGTGCTCGAATTTTCTTTTGAACCGGGTTCCACTTTTGCTTTCGGCTTTTTAACCGGAGGTTCATCCTTTGGGATCATTTTATCGAGGTCAACCTCCCGTTCGAGTTTTCGCACCTCCGTATCAATTTCCCGTTTAATTTCGTTCGAGGCCCTTTTGATTTCATAAATGCCACGACCGATTTTTTTCGAAAGTTCAGGTATTTTGCTGGGGCCAAATACGATAAATACCACAATCAGGATGATTAAAATTTCTCCTGTGCTGATATCGAAAAATAAAAGCGTTTGTCCGAACATGATTGTTTTTATTTCAAACAAAAATAGTAAAAAAGAACATCCATAAAACAGAATTCAGCGTCACTCTCAACTGAATTGAAAATGACGCTGAAAATAGAATGCCCAAAGGCAATGCGTGTTATTATTTCTTATTTTTTGCTTCTTCTGGTTTAGCTGCAATTTTGCTTTGTCGTTTCTCACCAATCAAATCGTAAGCAATCGGGCTGGCAATAAACAATGAAGAATAGGTACCTACCACAATACCGATCAATAATGCAAAGGTAAACCCTCGGATAACTTCACCTCCAAATAAAAAGATGGTTAAAAGTACAACGATGGTTGTTCCTGAAGTATTGATGGTTCGTGCCAAGGTACTGTTCAAGGCATTGTTGATATTATCGATGAATGCTTTTTTAGGATACAATCCGCTGTATTCACGGATACGGTCGAAGATAATTACCGTATCGTTAATCGAGTATCCGATGATGGTTAGAATGGCTGCGATAAATGCCTGGTCAATTTCAAGGTTGAACGGCATGATTGTATACAATAAGGAGAACATCGAGATGGTAATCAGGGTGTCGTGGAAAAGTGCAACAACACCACCCAAACCAAATTGCCATTTTTTAAACCTGACAGCCACATAAATAAAGATCACGATCAATGCAAAAGTAATGGCCATAACGGCTTTGTTCCTGATATCATCAGCAATGGTCGGCCCTACTTTTTGTGAACTTAAAATACCAACGAGTTTATCGTCTGATTCAACATCGGTGCTGAATTTGGTATAGGTTATGTTTTGATTTACATAAAACTGTTTCAGGCCGTTAAATAATTTGTTCTGGATAATTCCATCCACTTCATCGCCCGGATCATCAATCATGTATTTGGTGGTGATTTTCACCTGTTTGGCAGGTCCGAAAGTTTTTACTTCCGGTGCCGAATCACCGAATTCGGTGGTCAGTGCCTGGCGAATGTCATTGGTTGAAACATCCTGGTCGAAACGAACTACATAGGTACGTCCTCCTGAAAAATCTACCCCGTAGTTCAGCCCCCTTACAATCAGTGAACCAATTCCGACAATGATGATAACTGTTGAAAGAACATATGTTATTTTTCGAACTCCGATGAAGTTGAATTTTGTATCTGTCAATACATTTTCTGTAAACTTATTGGCAAAATTCAGTTTCAGGTTTTTGTTCATCATCCAGTTAAAGATCAACCTTGAAATAAAGATGGCTGTAAAGAGTGATGAAATAATAGCAAGATAAGGACCGGATGGTCCTTCTTTTATTTTCAATAACAAAATACAGATT
>CAYNTB010000270.1:0-2671 GCA_964399905.1 uncultured Bacteroidales bacterium
GTTGAGCAATTTTGTGATCCTGTATATCTCTTAATTTTTGTAACTCAAGTTCAAGTAGTTCAACTTCGGTATTAACGGCCTTGCCCCTCCGATTTTGCTGGGAATAAACAAGTTGTGAACTGAAAAATACCAAAAGTACGGTAATAAAAAATAATTGTCGGTTCATATGCAAATAAATAATTATATAATTAGTTCTGAAACACCGCTTTATAAGGATATTCAGATGAAAGTTGATAAGAAAAATAATGAGAATGGCTTAGAACATTATTGGAGGAGCCCTTGGGTTTTTAGTCGAAAAATATAAATATCTTTTCGGTGAGATGGGTTGTATATAGCGTTGTTTCTTGTTAAAAGAAAGAATTAATTGAAAGGCAGCTATACAGGCAACCAGTGTTAAAAACAGTAAAAAAACTTTGTTTAGAACAAAAAATTCAAAAGAAGTATGTTTGTGGTTTTGAATAGGAGAAACAGGTGATTCGGGATGATGAGTATAGGGATGCGCATGCGTAATGATATTCCCGTTTAATTGATGCGAATGTATATTTACTGCAGAATTATAAAGTAAGATACAAACTGCCGGAAAAATCAGTATAAATAAATACTTAATATGGTGACGAAAAAAATTCATTTCGTACAAATAACAGATGTTGCGCCATCAAATGTAAGAAATAAAATAAGCAGAAAAGTAAGATATGATTTTAAATTCGATGTTTAGAATGTTTTTAAATAGCTTAAAAGCCGGATTGAGAAATTCCCGAACCCTCTATTATTCCTTAATTTCCCAATTGGAACCTTCTTTCGTGTCTTTAATCTCAATTTTCAGCTTGCTTAATTCACCACGAATTTGGTCCGCTAATTCCCAGTTTTTGTTGACTTTAGCTTTATTACGGATATTTAGAATGGTACCCATTAATCCTTCAATGAGGCCGGAACGATCCTGATTTGATTTTTCAGGAATCAAGCCTAAAATTTCGAAAACAAAAATCTCATAAATACCCAGCAGCAACTCAATATCTTCTTTTGTCAATCCAGCTTTGCCATGATTGGCCAAATTGATCCACTTAACGGTTTCAAATAGATGTGCAATTAAAATTGGGCTGTTAAAATCATCATTTAATGCCTGGTAACATTTGGCTTTAGTACCTGTTATATCGAATTCTGATTTTTCAGAAGGCACTAAGGTTTTAAGGGTTTCGTATGCTTTAAGTAATTTTTCGAGGCCTTTTTCGGCAGCTTTCAGGGCATCATTTGAAAAATCAAGCGTAGATCTGTAATGGGCCTGAAGCATAAAAAAGCGGATTGTCATGGGTGAATACGGTTGATCCAGGGCTTCATTATTACCGCTAAAAAATTCATTGAGGGTAATGAAATTATTCAATGATTTTCCCATTTTTTGCCCGTTAATGGTGATCATATTATTGTGAATCCAGTATTTGGCCGGATCGCCTCCATTGGCAATATTCGATTGGGCAATTTCCGATTCATGATGCGGAAACAATAAATCCATTCCACCACCGTGAATATCAAATTGTTCGCCCAGATACTTGCAACCCATTGCAGAACATTCCATATGCCAGCCGGGGAATCCGTCGCTCCAAGGAGAGGGCCATCGCATGATATGTTCGGGCATGGCTTTTTTCCACAGTGCAAAATCATAAGTGTTTTTCTTCTCCCCTTGTCCTTCGAGCTCCCTGGTGTTTGAAATTAAATCTTCAAGCACCCTTCCCGATAGTTTCCCATAATGATGCGATTCATTGTATTTTTTTACATCAAAGTAAACCGAACCATTGGCCTTGTATGCATAGCCTTGATCATATATCTTTTTTACCATTTCAATTTGTTCGATAATATGACCAGAAGCGCGTGGTTCAATGCTTGGCTTTTTAACATTAAGCTGATCCATATTTAGGTGATACCTGTCCGAATAATATTGAACAATTTCCATGGGTTCCAATTGTTCCAGGCGGGCTTTTTTTGCAATCTTATCTTCACCCTCGTCAGCATCAGCTTCCAGGTGGCCGACATCAGTTATATTTCGAACATAGCGCACCTTATAGCCCAGGTGCATCAGGTATCTGAATATTAAATCGAAAGTAATGGCAGGCCTTGCATGACCCAGATGTGCGTCTCCATAAACAGTGGGGCCACAAACATACATGCCAACAAATGGGCTTTTGATCGGAATGAATTTTTCTTTTTTACGGCTCAGGGTATTATAGATGATCAGATTGTGTTCCATTGAAAAAAATTTAGCGGTAAAACAAATTTACTAAGAAATCATTAAAACTGTTTAAAATAAAAACAGCCCGCGATTTTAAACGCGGGCTGTGAAGATTCTTTTGGGTTTGATTATTTTAAAACGCCCAATTCTTTACCCACTTTGGTAAAGGCTGCAATACATTTGTCGAGATGCTCCTGTTCGTGTCCGGCAGATAATTGTACCCGAATACGAGCCTGTTCTTTTGGAACAACAGGATAATAGAATCCGATTACATAAATACCTTCTTTTAATAAATTGGAGGCCATAACCTGCGAAAGTTTTGCATCATACAACATAACCGCACAAATAGCAGATTTGGTTGGTTTAATATCAAATCCTGCGGCAGTCATTTTGCTTACAAAATATTCAGTGTTTTTATGAAGTTTGTCCTGTAATGCCGAGGTTTCAGCC
>CAYNTB010000270.1:2681-3953 GCA_964399905.1 uncultured Bacteroidales bacterium
CATTTCAATACCTGCACTTGCAACGGATGGCGGAATCGAATTTGAGAATAAGTAGGGACGTGAGCGCTGTCGCAGCATTTCAATAATTTCTTTTCTTCCGGTTGTAAATCCACCAATGGCACCACCAAAAGCTTTTCCTAAGGTACCGGTAATAATGTCGACTTCGCCACGAATGTTAAACAATTCAGTAACTCCACGTCCGGTTTCACCAACAACACCTGCAGAGTGACATTCATCCACCATAATCATGGCATCATATTTTTTAGCCAGTTCATTGATTTTGTCCATGGGGGCCACATTTCCATCCATCGAAAATACACCGTCGGTAACAATGAGCCTAAAGCGTTGAGCCTGGGCCTCTTTAAGTTTTTCTTCAAGATCTGCCATATCAGCATTATTGTAACGGTAACGCTGAGCTTTACATAATCGAACACCGTCGATGATAGAGGCATGATTCAATGAATCGGAAATAATAGCATCTTCTTCGTTTAATAAGGGTTCGAAAACACCACCATTGGCGTCAAAACATGCTGCATATAAAATGGTATCTTCTGTACCAAAAAATTCGGCAATTTTTGCTTCCAGTGTTTTGTGCAAATCCTGTGTCCCACAAATAAAACGTACCGATGACATCCCATAGCCATGCGAATCCAGCCCTCTTTTTGCAGCTTCAACCAATCTGGGATGGTTGGAAAGTCCCAGGTAATTATTGGCACAAAAGTTCAATACTTTTTCTCCGGTACTGACTGCAATATCTGCTTTTTGCGGAGTCGTAATAATACGCTCGTTTTTGTATAAGCCGGCTTCTTTAATATCGGCTAATTCTTTTTGAAGGTGTTCTTTAATTTTACCGTACATGTCTTTATTGTTTTATTTATAACATAAATAGCCGATTAGCTATTTGCAGCGCAAAGATAGGATTATTTTAGAAATATATTTTGCAAATTTATTTTAAAATATACTAAAATCAGGCATCAATGTACTCTGTTTGTTAAATTTGATTAATTTTGCCGAGCGAATTGTTAAAAATATAACACACAATTAAAAACATATATTATGAAAAAAATTTTGGTGATTGGTTCCGTTGGACAAATTGGTTCAGAACTTACCCTTGAATTGCGGAAAATTTATGGAAATGACAATGTAATTGCCAATGGTAGAAAGACTGCGCCATCAGAAAAATTGATGAATTCAGGACCTTGCTAGTTTTTTTATACAACCGATCGTGAAAAATTGATTGCAACCTGTAAAAAACATAAACTAAATACCATC
>CAYNTB010000271.1:0-335 GCA_964399905.1 uncultured Bacteroidales bacterium
TGTCAGTTTTTCTGTATTTAAGCTGTTTTGGGATTTTTGTTAATTAATCGCAAAGATATTAAAAATGACAGATCGAAAAAATTTTGAGTGATTTCTGATCCGGCCTTAGCTTGCATTATACTCCAAACCTGATGATGTGTTTTTGTGATGTGAATCGGTATATAAGTTTGTATACCAGTGTGTCAGTTAGCAAATAATGAACATCCGAACTATGATCCGTTTACTGACTCCGGATATGGCTTTATTTGACTTTAACAATAATTTGTTTTGTGAAGGCCGGAGTATTTGGTTCCCACGATCGGCAGTATTCAAATTTAAGGGTGTCTCTTTAGCAG
>CAYNTB010000271.1:390-3946 GCA_964399905.1 uncultured Bacteroidales bacterium
TGTCGGGCAGATATTCCCGGCCTGTGGTATCTACAAAATGAACCGATTGCCGGTTTGTCCATTGCCATGAATAGCCTGTGGAGGGGTTTGAGTGCATCTCAAGCCGGAACTGTTCACCGGTTTTTATTTTATAATCTGCTTCGGCTGTATTTTTATTTCGCTCGCAACCGGATGAAGCAGTGATCAATAATAATATTAAAAAAGAGAGCGTCTTCATTTAATTTTTAGAAATTGTAATAATCTTCTCATTTTATTGCAGCTGCTGTGTTTTCTGTAAATATCGAGCAAAGTCACAATTTTCAATCTATTGGGGTTTAATAATCTACATCATAATAATATACAGCACGGCTCCTGCAAAATAACCGATCAGGGCCAGCCAGCTTATTTTTTTCAAATACCAGAAAAAATCGATCTTTTCCAGTGCCATTGCGGCCACTCCGGCAGCTGATCCGATAATCAGGATACTTCCGCCCGTTCCCGCACAATAAGCAATCAATTCCCAAAAATAGTGATCCATCGGGAAGGCCTGTAAATCATACATGCCCATGGCTGCAGCTACCAGCGGAACGTTGTCAATAATCGAAGAAAGAATTCCCAGTGCAATTGAAATTAATCTGAGGTCACCCACCGTTTCGTTCAACGAATTGGCAAGAGAATTCAACAGTCCCGTGGCTTCCAGAGAGGATACTGCTATCAATATTCCGAGGAAAAATAAAATACTTGGGATGTCTATTCTTCTCAATGCCAGCGAAACGGTAATCTTTTTATCATATTCCCGCTTACGGTGCAGGTATTCGGTGGTCATCCATAAAACCGACAAGCCGATCAACATCCCCATGAATGGGGGCAGATGTGTAATGGTTTTGAAAATGGGTACAAAGATCAAAGCAGCGATCCCCAGAAAGAAAACAATGTTTTTTTCGGTATTTGTAACGTTCGATTCTGAAGTTGATAAGCTGACTTTTTCAAATTTTCCATGTATCATGGTTGATACGATGAGAACAGGTATAATCATGCTGATCAAGCTTGGCAGAAAAATCTGGTGCATGATGTTAATGGTGGAAATCTGACCCCCGATCCAAAGCATGGTTGTGGTCACATCTCCGATCGGGGTCCAGGCTCCCCCTGAATTTGCTGCAATTACGATCATGGCCGCAAACATCCACTTGTCATTCTTATTCTCCAGAAGTTTTCGCATCAGCGTGATCATCACGATGGTGGTGGTCAGATTGTCAAGTACCGCGGAAAGAAAAAAAGTAATGATGCTGATGATGAACAACAGTGTTTTTTTGTTGTTGGTTTTAATTTGCTTACTGATCACATCAAAGCCATGATATGAATCGATCAGCTCAACAATGGTCATTGCACCGAATAAGAAGAAAATAATTTGTGAAATATCGCCGATGTGTTCAATCAGTTGATGAACGATGGTTTCGGGTTCCAAGGCATTTAAGATGTAAATCGACCAGCACAATACCCCTGTAAAAAGTGCAATAGCTGCTTTATTTATTTTGATGCTGCTTTCAAGTGCTATGAATGCATAGCCTAAAATGAAAACAATAAGAATGAATGTATTCATCGGAACAGGATTGATAGAAGTGCATTAATATGTTTTTGTCAACTTAAATATTGTACAATATTACATAATAATTATGATGCCTTTTAAGCCCGACGATTAATTTTTATTCTTGTTTCACAGATGTTTAGAATAAATGTCTGTAGCTTATACAATAATCTAATATCTAATATCTAACATCTGAGATATCTTAGGTCTTATTTCTGTTCATTGGTGATAAGCGGGCTTGCAATTATTTGATGCAGATCGTTAAGAAATTGATCAAAATCGTCCGGTTTATAATCGGAACTACGCACAACAGGGTGGAAAAAAAGATCAACATTCCCGCTTTTTACGTTTTTGTATAATTCAAAATACTTATAGCTGCCACTGATGGTAACGGGCAATACCTCGGTACCGGCATTGAACAAAAGTTTAAGGCTTCCGGGTTTGAATGCACCCATATGCGGCCCTTTGCTGCGTGTACCTTCGGGAAAGATAAAAATAGGGTTCTTGTCTTTTTGTTGAATCCGCTCATTGATTTTTTCAGCAGATTCCCGATATCTTTTCCGGTTAATGAACACACAATCGAGTGCCTTCATCCATACATTGATAAGGGGCATTTTTTTCAACTCGTGCTTGGCTATAAACCCAACCGAAAAGGGTAGGCATGAAATATAAATCGGAATGTCAAAGCTTCCCTGGTGATTTGAAACAACGATCAGAGCGGAACCGGGTGCAGGGATGTTTTCCTGGCCATGGGCCGTATAACTTACCCCGTTCACACCCAAAATAAAGCGGGCCCAGGCAGTGGTAATGAAATAAACAAATCGTTTTAGCACCCGCTTTCCGGCGGTTAGCTTTAACACATAATAGGGGATGAGGAAAATAATGCTCACAAGCAGGATCGCCCAAAATGTGAAGTAGAAAAATGCAGTTTTTAACATAAGGAACTTCTAAAATTCTTATTGGTCAATGTTAGTTTGATAAATATTGGCAGTATCGAATATAATGATTTTTTGGGTTTATCGGCTTATTTTTTTCTCATATATCGTTATTAAGTGGAGATTAAGGTTGAGGTTGAGAAGGTTCAAAGTGGTTCAAGTTTGTTCAAGCATTCAATAACCTTATAACAATGTATAACTATGTATTACCATGTATTACAATTGTATGTCCATCGTAAGTCTACAGAATGTTCGGTCTCCGTTATTAGCCATTGCATTTGGAACGCTTTTTCTGTTCCTTTTGCAAAAGGCTTCGTTTTATTTCCCTGCCATGGCCTGGTAAAAAAATGCTGCAATCGGTGCTTAATAATTTTTTCCAGCTTTCCAGCATTTCAGCAATATTGTCAGCAAATGGCGGGAAAACGGAATTTTTAAATACGCCGAACATGGCATCTCCTACAATGGCGATTTCATCATCAACAAGTATACTGATCGAATCTGTTGAATGCCCGGCTGTTTCAATGATGTTGATCCTGCAATCGCCGGCGCTCAGTTTATACTCCCCATCTACAAATATATCTGACTGGAATGGTTCAAAACCAAATTTCTTTTCCCCGATTAAACGTCCAATTTTAACAATCAATTTGGTAGCCATAAAAGTTCCATCCGGCAGCACTTTATAAGCATTTTTTATTGAATCTGTTGCCATCCGCGATACAATAATCTTACTATTACTTATTTCCTTAATCTTATTTGCCGACTGGCAATGATCGTAATGTGTATGCGTCAGGATCAGAAAGTTTATATCATGAATAGAGAAACCAAGTGCTCCAATGTTTTTCGACAGTTTTTTAAACGAAGATTTTACGCCTGTATCTACCAGTATGAGTTTATTATCTTTTATAATAAGATAGGCATTGTTTCTGCCGGACAATACCCTGAAAATCCGGTAATCATTTTTTGTTTTCCAGTTTCTCATCCCTTCATTTACAATTTATTAATAAAGCATTTTAACGAATTCGGCAATCAAAGGTTTTGTTATATTGTGGTTTAAGTT
>CAYNTB010000272.1:0-3945 GCA_964399905.1 uncultured Bacteroidales bacterium
CGTCCCATAAACCATGATGCCCGCTTAATATTATATACCTGGAACGATACTGAAGGCAAAGCAGCCATGTGGCATTCGTCGGCTCACCTGATGGCAGAAGCTGTTGAACTCTTGTATCCGGGTGCTAAATTCGGAATCGGCCCTGATATCGAAAACGGCTTTTATTATGACATAGACCTGGGCGACCGTGTAATCGGTGATGGCGACTTTAAAAAAATTGAAGATAAAATGACTGAGCTGGCAAGGGAAAAGCAAACTTTCCAGCGAAAAGATGTTTCAAAAGCAGATGCCATCAAATATTTTACAAAA
Source organism: uncultured Bacteroidales bacterium (assembly GCA_964399905.1). Taxonomy (GTDB): domain Bacteria; phylum Bacteroidota; class Bacteroidia; order Bacteroidales. Next base: position 310 of record CAYNTB010000272.1, read on the forward strand.
AAGGGTGATGAATATAAACTCGAATTGATCAGCGAACTGAATGATGGCGAGATTACCTTTTATGAAACCGGACATTTTACGGATTTGTGCCGTGGGCCGCATATCCCGAACACTTCTTTTATCAAGGCTATTAAAATTCTGAAAGTGGCCGGTGCATACTGGCGGGGAGATGAAAAAAGAAAACAGCTTACCCGTTTGTACGGAATCACTTTCCCAAAACAAAAAGAATTAACCGAATATCTCGAATTGCTTGAAGAAGCTAAAAAACGCGATCACCGTAAACTGGGAAAAGAACTTGAATTATTTGCTTTTTCGGCGAAAGTAGGGCAGGGGCTCCCATTATGGTTGCCAAAAGGTGCCATGCTTCGCGAGCGATTAGAAAAATTTCTGAAAGATGTGCAACGCAAGGCCGGTTACGAGCCCGTAATTTGCCCGCATATCGGTAACGTTGAGTTGTACAAAACTTCCGGGCACTATCAAAAATACGGTGAATCATCATTCAGACCGATTCAAACTCCTGTTGAAGGAGAAGAATTTTTTCTGAAACCAATGAACTGTCCGCACCATTGCGAAGTTTATTCGACCAAACCCCGTTCATACCGTGATTTGCCGGTTCGTTATGCAGAATTTGGCACGGTTTACCGTTATGAGCAAAGCGGCGAATTGCATGGTTTGACACGTGTTAGGGGATTTACACAGGACGATGCCCATATTTTTTGTACCCCTGAACAATTAAAGGAAGAATTTAAGGGTGTAATGCGTATTGTGATGCATATATTTAAAGCACTTGATTTTAAAGAGTTTGTCACCCAGATTTCATTCCGCGATCCTGCCGATAAAGAAAAATATATTGGTTCGGACGAAAACTGGGAAAAATCTGAAAAAGCAATACTCGAAGTAGCTCAGGAAGAAGGCCTTGATTATAAGATCGAAATTGGCGAGGCAGCTTTTTATGGCCCGAAAATGGATTTTATGGTCCGCGATGCCATTGGTCGTAAATGGCAATTGGGTACCATTCAGGTTGATTATAATCTTCCCGAACGTTTTGGGCTTGAGTATGTTGGCAGCGACAATGAAAAACATCGACCGGTAATGATCCATCGTGCACCTTTCGGATCGATGGAAAGATTTGTTGCCGTATTGATTGAACACTGTGCCGGAAATTTCCCCTTATGGCTCACACCGGAGCAGGCTATTATCTTGCCAATCAGCGAAAAATATCATAATTATGCAAAAAAAGTTTTAAATTTGCTAAATAATTACGACCTTCGCGCCCTCATTGACGAAAGGAGTGAAAAAACCGGTAGGAAGATACGTGACGCTGAAGTGAGCAAAATTCCATTCATGTTGATTGTAGGGGAGAAGGAGGAAGCCGAAGGAACTGTTTCGGTAAGGGAACATGGAAAAGGCGACCTGGGAACAATGAGTATCGAAAAATTTGCAGAATTGGTAAATAAAGAAGTGGCAGATATGATCGCCGAATGATATTTCTGACACCTCATAAGTTTAATTAAAGATAGGAGATTAAAACAATAGCTAAAAGTATTAATTACAAAGGGCCACGGAGGGTATATAAAAGAAAAGAAGACCCCCATAAAATCAATCAATATATTACTGCACCCGTCGTAAGGGTTGTAGGCGAAAACGTGGCCATTGGAATTTATCAGATTCGTGAAGCACTTGAAATTGCTGAAGAACAAGGCCTCGATCTGGTTGAAATTTCTCCAAGTGCTAATCCGCCGGTTTGTAAAGTGATCGATTATAAAAAATTCCTTTACGAGCAAAAGAAAAAGCAAAAAGAGATCAAAGCCAAAACAGCAAAGGTTATTGTAAAAGAAATCCGTTTGGGTCCGAACATTGATGAACATGATTTTAATTTTAAATTAAAACATGCCACCAAGTTCTTACAGGACGGAGCTAAAGTGAAAGTAGATGTATTTTTTAAAGGGCGATCAATCATTTATAAAGAAAAGGGTGAAATTATCTTGTTGAGGTTCGCACAGGAACTCATCGAGTATGGTAAAGTTGAACAACTCCCGAAGCTTGAAGGTAAAAGGATGATCATGATCATTAGCCCGAAAAAGTAAGAATTACTGAGATTAATCAATATATAAATTTTAAAAAAAAGAGTAATGCCAAAAATGAAGACGAAATCCAGTGCCAAAAAACGGTTTACCGTTACTGGATCGGGGAAAATTAAAAGGAAGCATGCTTACAAGAGTCACATCCTGACCAAAAAAACAAAAAAACAAAAGCGTAATTTAACGCATTTCGATATTGTTGATCAGGCAGACGAGAAGAATGTAAGAATGATGATCCAAAAGTAAAATTAATTGTATAACTTACTTGTAGCCAAAAAGTTCTCCTTAAGGAGGCGCTAAAGTAAAAAATTTAAAAAAATGCCAAGATCAGTAAATGCAGTTGCCTCAAGGGCACGAAGAAAAAAAGTAATGAAGGAGACCAAAGGACAATTTGGCCGCCGAAAAAATGTATGGACTGTAGCTAAAAATGCATACGAAAAAGGACAGGTTTATGCATTTCGCGACAGACGCAACAAAAAGAGAACGTTCCGTGGATTGTGGATCCAACGAATTAATGCAGCCGTTCGTCATTATGATATGAGCTATTCTGCATTCATGGGTAAACTTCATGAGAAAAATATAGAATTGAGCCGTAAGGTTCTGGCCGACCTGGCAATGAATCATCCCGAGGCTTTCAAAGCCATCGTTGATACGGTTAAAAAATAAGCTAAACCACCTTCGGGTGGTTTTTTTTTACCTTTGCCATAACAATGGTTTAAACACCTTTCATCTTTTGCGAACAAATTGTCGGCAAAAAAATAGGATGCAATCATATCATATTATGTTTAAATTTGTTGGGTGTTAGCAATTAGTAAAACAATCAGAATATATTATTCAAAACAAAGCAGATGAAAAAACAGATCCTAAGTTTCATTCTTCTATGTATTGTGGGTTTTGCTTCTGCGCAAAATGAAAAACAACTGGAGCGGGAAAGACTTTACAATGAGTATAAAATTTTTAAAGATACCATGACCACCAGAACCTGGATCAATATGGTAAACCTTTCGGATAAACTTGAGGCCATTGTATCTTATGATAATACACTCATTGATTCGTTGTGGGTAAAAAGACCTGGGGAAGCGGATCAGGAATCCCGTATTCAGGAACTCTCAAAACTCAGGGAAGAACTTGTGATCAATAATGCACGTCTGAACGAGGCTTTTAGCCGTGCTGAAAATGCAAAGAAAAATTTGCTGATCGCTACAATCGTGATAGGGGTGCTTTTTTTAAGCCTGTTGATTAGCTTTTTACTGATATACTCGAAATATCGAAAACTTATGGCTGAAAACGAAAACTCCAGCCAAAATGTTTTAAAGTTAAAAAATCAACATAAACAGGAGATCGATGCGCTGAAAGATAAAATTGAATTGTTTGCGGGCGAAAAAGAAATGCTTGAAAATAATGCCCAGGAAATGAGGAAATCACTGGAGATCATCAAGTCTGAACAATACAAGAAAAAGGAAGGTCATTCACAAACATCTAATAATGAGATAGAAGAGGTTAGAAAGGAAATGGAAGAGTTGAGCAACGAAATTACGAGGCTCATCGAAGAACG
>CAYNTB010000273.1:0-3926 GCA_964399905.1 uncultured Bacteroidales bacterium
ATGAGGTTTGGTACGTCTGAATTCTTATAAATCTCAAAAGCTTTTGTATTCTGATAATATGTCAATAGCATGGGCATTTTTTTACCCTTGTATTTTTTTAGTGTAAGAATAAGCGCACTGTTTACATCATCGATGGTACCCACACATTCGAAAGGTTTAATTTCTGAATTTCCTGTCAACTCATTAAAAACAGGAAGTAATTCTTCATCATTTAAAAGGTTTTTTGAAAAAATCTGATGTAACTCATTCTCGTCAATAAACGGGCCTAAAATGATATACGTAAATAAACATTTAGGGCATTTACCGCACCATTCATCCGATTTACTACCAACATTGCAGCTTCTGAAAACAGTGAAATAATCTTTTGATCTGGAAAATATTTTAGCGATTTGTAATTCATTCAATGGCCTCAGAAAACTAAAATAATTAAAATCGGGAGACAAAAATTCTGAAACATATTGACGAAAATCGGTTTCAAATTCGAATGATTTGGAATATTGGTGGTTTACTGTGGTTCCGGCAACTGTTGATTCGTTGGCACTTGATTCATTTGACAAGGCAATATATTTATGCTCAGTTAACACCGCACCCAATAAACATGTAAAAGCCAACAGCGCTGAAAAAGGGGTATGACCGTTCAGAAACCCAAGTTTGTTAAGTTCGAGCAATTTCGGATCGAGCGTCCGTTGAACAAGCATCGTTTCAGCAATTTTATATCCCGCTTTTTTAATGGTTCTTTCCCTTGCAGGATCCGTATTCAGTATCATCGGAGTCAGGTTAAAATGACTTCTTTTCAGCAATTCGAGGCTTACGATCGAATCTTTACCCCCACCAATTGGAACCATCACTTTTTCATCCAGTTTATATCGTTGGGGAGGTAAGCTTGTTCCCGAATTTGCCAAGATTTCAACAAAATTATCAGATGATGCATCAATTCCATTTATATAAAAGAATTCACCCAATCCGTTGAAATATAGTTTTTTCCACCAGTTAATTTGATCATCGCTCAACAGATGAGGTTTAATAATAATCTGTGGGCTGCAACTGGCTTTCCAGTAACTCAGTAATTCGATCATACCGATGTGAAACACCAGGTTTCTAATATCAATTTCGGATAATATTTGAAGCTTATCTACGTTTTTGAGGTGGAATTCCATTGTTGGTGTGAAATGGAATTCAGTGCCGATTGAAAAAAAATATTTAACTTTTAATACCTCATGATTATTGAGAAAAGTGTAATTTTCAAACACAAAAACAGGATATTGTTTACGTAATTCAATATATTTTTGTTGATTATGAAAATGTTTCACGTATTATGGTATTGTTTTTGTTGAGGTAAATATGTGTGAAAATAAATGTAAAAGTAATCAATTGCGCTAAAAAAAGATAAATATTGCGATGCGAAAATTAGGAGATATTCTTTCCATAAAGTCAAATAATATTGAACCCCGAAAAGGCAGGATATTAATATCTGAACCATTTTTGGGCGATTATTATTTTAAAAGATCTGTTGTTTTATTGGCTGATCATAATGAGGAAGGATCATTCGGACTGATTATGAACAAGCCGCTGGCTATGAAGTTAAATGAGGTTGTCAAAGATTTTCCCGAATTTAATGCAACTATATATTTAGGCGGACCGGTGGAGCCCGACAATCTTTTCTTTATTCACACCCTTGGTGAGCAAATTGATGGGAGTATTGAGATTTTAAACGGACTCTATTGGGGAGGCAATCTGGATACTTTAAAGGAAATGATGCTGATGAAAAAAATCACCGCAAAAGATATCCGTTTCTATATCGGTTATTCTGGATGGTCGCCAAATCAGTTGGTTAATGAATTAAAAAGGAATTCGTGGGTTGTGTCGCCTGTTAAGTCGCATTATTTATTAAATACTCACCCTGATTTATTATGGAAAGCATCGCTGGAAAGGCTCGGGGGTGATTATAAGTATTGGATCAACTTTCCCGCAGATCCAATCAATAATTAAATCTTAAATCCTTAAGCTTTCAAAAATTAGCTGGTATCAATTTATATCCTAACCGATAAATCATTTACATGCCCGGGAATAATTCTGAAACAAAACGCGTAAAAAATCCGGGGTTTAGAATAATGGTATAAATAATTCCGAAAATACTGCCCCAGAAATGGGCATTATGACCAATATTATCATTGGCCTTTTTTGCCATGTATGCAGAATAAACCAGGTATAAAAGTCCGAAGATTGCTGCCGGAATACCTATTGGAATAAAAAAGATATAAATGGAAGCACCCGGATGCAGGATGATGCTTGCAAAGACTACGGAAGCAACAGCTCCCGATGCACCCACTGCATTATAACTCTCATGATTTTTATGTTTTGCATAGTCAAAAATTGAAGAAAAGATGATGCCCCCAATGTATAAAAGAACGAAATAATATACGGCCTTATATCCAAAATAATATTGAAAAAAAGTCAGCACAACTTTTCCGAAGGTCCACAACACATACATGTTGACCAGCAAATGCATCCAGTCAACATGTATAAATGCATGAGTAAAAAAACGATATCCCTGCTTATTGTGTTTAATATAATAAGCATTAAATTTTAATTTATCGAAAATTTCCCGGTCGTTAAAAGCAACAATGGATACAACAACCGTTATTAAGATGATTAAAATACTTGCCATTAATTTTGCATTTGTGTATAATCCAATTCAGATCCCAGTACGCTGTGTGGGATTAAATAAACTGCTATCAGGGCAAGGGTTGCAATAATTACCCATTTACGGTGTTTTTTGTCCTTCATGGTTTTAAATAGTGCGACCACCCAAAAAATAAAAGCAACCAGCGTTTTATTATCCGTTAAATCGTGCCCAAATGGCCAGCCGGTCCATAATGCTCCGAATGCATATTTTTGAACAATGGGCCCGAGAATCAATCCGCCCAGGAAAAAGAAAATTACGGTGTACTGTGTGTACGTAAAAATATTTTCCCTTCTATAATATGCCTCAATACCGGTTCTGATTGAGAATACCATCGCAAGGAACATCAGAATGATGTGAGGAAACAAAATATATTCAGGAACGATGCCTGTAAATCTTATAATAACAGGTTCTTCCCTCAAAGATACGCTTGCGTTGCCATCACTTAAACTGATATTATACATTACTTTTCCTGCCATTGGCTGATGAGGGATGAACGCTATAAGTTTATTTCCTTCTCTTTGCATGAAAACTTCGCTCCATTCATCATGGCTTTTGAAGCGTCTGAAGTGAAATGTTCCGTTAATATTTTCATTTTCAACGCTCACTTCAATTTTGGCATCGCCTTCTTTGCCCCAGGATCGTATTAAACGATATTTAACCGTTTCACCGGCAATTTCAACTTTTCCAAGTGCAGGGTGTGTTGGTCCTGTAAGTCTTTGGTAAACAATAAAAACGAGCATAAATAGGATGGAAAACATCCAGAGTAAAAATGATTTTAATTTTGGGTTCATATCTAAGCAAAGTTTTAGTGAGTATTTGAGATTATTGTCTTGTCATCACAAAATCCATATTCCATCTGTAAAGTAATGTGGCTGATATGATGACGTAGTTTTAAGAATTCTTCAATATTTTTGATAACCTGTTCGCATTCACTGGTTTTTAAATCTTCAGAAAGGTCAATATGTGCTTCGAAATGGGTTTCTTTATCACTAAGGCTCCATACATGCACATGGTGGATGTCTTTAACGTGTTTAAGTTTTTGAATTTCTTCAGAGATTTTCAATATGTCAATTCCTTTTGGAGTGGATTGCATCAGGATTCGATAGGTTTCCAATAAGATGGATATTGTTTCTTTGATAATATAAAAACTTATTAAAACTGTGATTAATGGATCGATCCAGTAGAGTCCAAAGAATAAAATAAGCACGGCCCCCAAAATGACTGCAAAAGAAGATACGGT
>CAYNTB010000274.1:0-3915 GCA_964399905.1 uncultured Bacteroidales bacterium
GAGCCATCGGGAGAGGGATATACATCCCAGCACCTTTTGATAAAGGATTGCATATTATTGCTTTTGGGTTATTGTTTAACCAATTTGATGAATTGCCATGAAACTCCCGTTTACGACAGAACAGTTCTTTGACATCATTGAAAAGTACAACATCTCCGTATTCCCCGCCCAACTGATCCTGATCCTGTTGGGAATTGTATCAGTTATTCTTTTACATTCCGGGAAAGGGTTTAAGAACAAGTTTATTGGCGGATTCCTGGGGATACTGTGGTTATGGACAGGTATCGCTTATCATTTCGTGTTTTTTACGGAAATCAATAAGGCTGCTTTCGTATTCGGCGGACTTTTCGTTCTTCAGGGGCTGTTCTTTCTTATTGAAACTTATCCCAGGAAGAAGCTTGAATTCGGGTTCGACGGCAAACCCATGGATTACATCGCTTACTTCTTCCTGGTCTTCGGCCTGGTCATCTATCCGATACTGCTTTATTTCCTGGAAAATTCGGTTTATACAACCATTACGCTCGGGCTCCCCTGCCCCTCTACGATCCTCACTTTTGGATTTTTAATGCTTGCAGGCCCGAAATTATCCAAATACTTATTGATCATTCCGGCTTTGTGGACCATTGTCGGAACCAGCGCAGCCATCAATTTCGGGGTTTATCCTGATTATTTGATGCCGGTCTCTGCTTTGACAGCAATCATCTATCTGGTTGCCAGAAAAAAAAGAAACTGATGAAAAGGCCAGGCCGGGCTAATCCCGATCCCGAGACTTCGGGAGAGGGATCTCCATCCCGGCACCTTTGATCGACTGTGGGACGAAGGGATGACCGGTGCAAGTAACCTGCCAATGAAATTGAACATAGAAATAAATAAGATGAATCAGAAAAAATGTAGGACTTATGAAAAACTCAGCAAAACAAATCAAAATCTTCACTGTTCTTTTAATTATTATTGAATTCTTCAATGGTTTAAGCGGGCTGGCAGGAGGTTATGGTCTCATTGCCGATCCATCCGCTGCCAGCCTGGGTATGGAACTATCCTGGTTGGAGGGTACTCCGTTCAATGATTACTTAATACCGGGAATCGTTTTGCTCACCTTCAATGGTTTGGGAAATACAATTGCCGCCATCCTTTCACTGAGAAAGAATAAATATATGAATGAAGTGGCTGTTTTTTTTGGTTTTGGCATGATGATCTGGATAGCGAGCCAGGTATTATGGATAGGGCACAAAAGCTTTCTGCAACCCTTGTATTTTACAACAGGATTGGCACAGGCATTACTTGGACTTATCATGTGGAAAAAAATGAGCGACAAGGTCATAAGATCAAATTAATTCACTGGCAAAGAAATACAGTAATAACAAACCAAAATTTTTGAAAAAATGCTAAAAGCAATTTTATCCATAGTGATTATCTTACATGGCTTAGTTCATATCTGGTATCTACTTTTGTTATCAAAGGTTGTGAAATTTATTCCGGAGATGGGATGGTCTGGAGAGTCATGGTTAGTATCCGGATCTTCTGAAGTTATTTGGATCAGGTACACCGGGATCATTCTGTATTCCCTTACCTGCTTTTTGTTTGTAAGTTCAGGTATAAGTTTGTTATCGAATAGTAGCATGACCCAGAACGTCCTTAATATTTCGGCAATTTTGTCGTCAATACTCATCATCTTCTTTTTTGACGGCCATTTTGATATGTTGATTCAAAAGGGATTGGTTGGTTTGATTGTCAATGTGACTATTATTTTCCTGATAAATTGTAAATAAAAAGCGAAGAGATGCCAGGGGAGCAGAGTTTTAAGGTCAATAAATCCTTTTTGGCCATACCTTCATTTATAATGCAATTGGTTTTTTGGCTGCTTGATAGAATACCTGAATTAATGAAAAAGAAAGCTGGTGCGATATATTGGTTAATTCTGCAAATATGATTGAAAAGGGAACCCTGAAAAATGGATTAGGGGCTATCTTATGGTGCAAATTGTCTACGCTATTGGCCAAATTGGTTACAGTATGATTGATATTTCTGAAACAGTATAAATTGTTACGGGTTTGATTTGGGTTATTGGAGTTCCAGCATCGTTCATACTGATTGCAATATGGTTCAAAGAATAAAAGTTAATCTTAAAACAGCTGTTTTTTATGAATAAAACGTTTCAGGTAAATGCAATCGGGTTAGTCAAATACATCAAGAATAAAAATGCTATTGAACTGGACAAGAATTACTTGTCAGGATTGACACATATTGAAGGCTTTAGCCATCTTCAGATTATCTGGTGGGCACATTTAACAGATAATCAGAAAGGCAGGGGAAATCTGGTTGTGGAAGATCTTTTTAAAAATGCACCGGATAAAGTCGGCATTTTTAGTACTCGTGCACCGGCCAGACCTAATCCGATTATGATCAGCACAATTAAGGTTGATGAGATTGATAATGAAAAAGGTGTTATTTATACACCTTTTATTGATGCGGAGCCTGAAACACCCATTTTAGACATAAAACCATATTTCCCGATGGAACGAGTGAAAAACTGTCATGTCCCAAAATGGTTTGAGCACTGGCCAAAATGGGAAGAGGATACAGTAAGTTTTGATTGGGGAAATGAGATAAACTTTGACTAAAATGCACGATCATGCAACACGCGGTATAGCCAATCCGTTATGCCCCGTAAAGACAAGATGGTTGCTGTTTTGAGCGTCCTGTGTATTTAATGGAAATGATAGAGCAAACATTGAAATGATCATAACTACATAAACCATGGCAATTCCAACATCCAGAACCAAAGAAAAAGGTGAAATCAGAATAAACAAAGAGAAGTGCACAGGCTGTGGCAAGTGTGTTGAAGTATGCAAGGATTTTAGTTTAATCTTGAAGGATAACAAAGTCGTTATTAGCGAAAACCCTGCATTTGGATGTATCGGTTGTGGACATTGCATGGCAATTTGCCCCACAGGTGCTATTCAAATATTTGGAAGGACGATATCTCCAAATGATTTGTTCACCCTTCCCCCAGTCGATAATGCTACTGATTTCGACCAATTGATGGGTTTATTTAAAAGACGGAGAAGTATAAGAGAATTTCTTGACAAACCTGTTGAGCCGGAAATTATTGAAAAGATTTTAGATGCTGCAAAAACTTCTCCGATGGGATTGCCCCCGTCTGATGTAAATGTGTTAATACTTGACAGTAAAGAAAAGACAAGAGCGTTTGCAAAAGATTTTTGTGAGTACCTGAAAAAAATGCGATGGTTCGTTTCTTCTTGGTTTTTAACTTTTATGCGTCCATTCTGGGGAAAGGAAAACGCCGAAATCTTTAAGGGATTCGTAAAACCTTTATTTGATGGTTACATAAAAAACATGGAAAAAGGGATCAACCTGGTTAATTACGACGCTCCTCTGGCTATGTATTTTTATGGTTCACCATACACAGATCCTGCCGATCCGAAAGTTGCAGCCTCCACGGCAATGTACGCTGGAGAATCGCTGGGACTCGGAACCTGCATGCTCGGGGCAGTACATCCTTTAATTCAGAATGGCAGAAGAGCAAGAAAGTTTAGAGAAAAGCACAGCATAAAATATAAAAGCAGGGAAGGATTGATTGTAATATTTGGTTATCCCGGCGTAGAATATAAAATGGGAATTAAAAGAACTTTTGCATCAACCACGATTATGAATTAGATGCACGAACGCACAACCGGGCAGGCGGCCGGTGAGCCTTAAAGCCTACCGGAGCACCTTAACATTTATCCCCCGCAAAAATCAATAAATTCTCCATACCTTTAGTGAGGCATAAACCCTGGGCCCGGCAAGGCAATTGCCGGCGGAACGTTAGCCGGGCGGAAGAATATCAGATGATCTTTAAAAACTGACACTATGTACAAACATCTGTTCGGGCCTGTACCCTCCCGCAGATTG
>CAYNTB010000275.1:0-3909 GCA_964399905.1 uncultured Bacteroidales bacterium
TCGGCAAAAATGGATTTACCAATATCGAAATATAGTTCGAAAGGGTATTTTTTGAATAATTCAACGGCTTTTGCCCGATGTGCTTCTTTATCGACAGATACCGCAATTATTTTAATTCCGTACTTCTGTTCCCAATCTTTATAATGAACCATCAGGGTTTGATCCAGTGAAATCTTACAACCGGTGCATCCTGCAAACCAGAATAACATCAGAACAGGTTTTTTATCAATCAGCAAATTTGAGCTTTGGATTGTATCTCCATCCAGGGTCAACAAACAACTTTTGATTGGGAAATGGGTTGTATTTTGTGCGAAATTCTTAACAGATAATAAAGACAACATTATTATCAGATAAGCCATGAATCGAACAACAAATGCTTTCATTCAAAAAAAATCAAAAAAAACCTTAAACCCCTGTTTCTTTATTAATTACATCCAAAACTATTCTTTAATCTTTAAATTGCATTGAAAGAAAGATGAATGGTCATATATTTCGATAAACTGCTTCGCTCATTTTGATTTAAAGATATTAAGCAATTGCTATTCATACTTTAACGCTTCGGCCGGATTGGCACGCGCAGCCTTTAAGGTAATTAAACCCACCGTAGCAACTGCTATAATCAAAGCCAATAATATTCCGGCAAAAAACATCCAGAATGAAATATTTGTATGGTATACAAAATTCCCGAGCCATTTATCCATGGCATAATAAGCCACCGGGATGGCCACCACTGATGCCAGTAAAACCCATTTAACCAAATCGTAAATGAATAGTTTTACAATCCCCGATTCACTGGCTCCCATTACTTTTCGAATGCCAATCTCCTGTCTTTTTTGTTGAATCGTAAAAGAAGTTAAGGCAAACAAACCCATCATGGAAATGATGATGGCCAAAACAGCTGCATAGGAAATCAACTGGTTGACTTTCTCTTCTTTCTGATACATCTCATTAAAGGTCTGATCGATGAATTGATAGCTAAAAGTATAATTCGGATCGATCTGAGCAGTGATTTCTTCAATTTCCTTCAGTGCAGCAGGCATATCTTTTGTATTCAATTTGATGGAGATATATTCGATATTGGGACTCAGCACATATCCCATCGGTTCGATTTCAAAATGAAGTGAACGAAAGTTAAAATCGTGATATACCCCAATGATGGTTACGGTATCAAAAGTTGGCACAACCTTTTGTCCAATTGGATTTTCCAGACCCAGCTTTTTAACAGTTGCTTCATTTACAATAATATTACCATCGTCTGTTCCCATTTCTTCTTGAAATGTACGGCCTTCAATAATTTCTACGCCATAAGTCTTTAAAAAATCATAATGGATGCGCGCCTCGTTAAAAACAATGGAGGATGTTGGGTCATCACCCAGTTTATAGAGGGCCTCAATGCTCTGCAAAGTACTCGGAATACTTTGGGAACCTGTTACCGAAACAACATTAGGGTTAGCCAACAATGCTGATTTTACGGGTTGATACGAACTTTTAAGTTTATCAGAAAGTTGATCAAGAACCAGAACCTGTTCTTTGTCGAACCCCAAATCTTTGCGTTTCATATAATCTACCTGGGCAAAGAGCAAGGCCAGGTTTACCATCAGGAAAATGGCAATGGCAAACTGAAATACCACCAAAGCCTTACGCAGCAAACTATTTTTGGCCGAAGAAGATTTGCTTCCTTTGAGAGCTTTTACCGGTAAAAATCCCGATAAATAAAAAGCCGGATAAGCACCCGAAATGATGCCCACAATGACCACAAATCCAAGCATAAGAATGAATACCATCAGATTATTCCAATAGGGAAGCACAATCGGGCTGTCCATCAATTGCCTGAACGAATGAATCATCAATTGTGAAATACCCAGTGCCAGCACAAAAGCAATGAGTGCAACAACCAAAGATTCGCCAATGAACTGGCGAAATAAATTATTTTTATAGGCACCCATAACTTTTCGTAAGCCGATTTCTTTGGCCCTGCATTCCGAATTAGCTGTAACCAGGTTAATAAAATTTACAATGGCAATTAAAATGATAAACAGGCACAAGGCTGAGAAAATATATACATTGTTGATATCGCCACCGTCTTCAAATTCCACGGTGCTTTTTGACTTCAAGTGTATGTCCTTTAAGGGTTGTAAACCCGTTTTTATCTTTAATCCAATCGCCGCAAATCGCGCATCAGAAGTCTCGACCGACAATGCATTTATTTTTTCTTCTATTTGCTGCAGATCGGCATTTTCATTACAAATCAGATACGTATGAAAATCAAAGCCATTTGTTTGGGTAGCATCTCGTTCATCATTGCTCACGGTGAGAAACGAGCCCAGGATATCAAATTGAAAGTGTGAATTGATGGGCACATTTTCAATGATTCCGGTAATCTTATAATTTGCATTAAAAAAACGGATGGATTGATTGAAAGCATCCTCATCCCCAAATATTTTTTGGGCCAGTTCCTCTGTGATCACAATTGAATTTTTCTCGACCAGGGCATTTTCCGGATTACCTGCAATAAAATTGAAGGTAAAAATTCTGAAGAAGGCTGAGTCGACCCACATCAAACGGTTTTGTGTAAATAATTGATCCTTATATTCGATTTCAGGTTCACGATAGCCCCAAATCCGGCTAACGGCATCAACTTCAGGAATACGGGCTTCAATCATGGGTGCGAGGTTTCCCAACACCACCGGGCCTTCGAGTGAAGATCCATTGGGTAAGGTAAGGTAGGAATACAAACGGTGAATTTGATGATAGTTCTTATTGTAACGATCATAACTCAACTCAAAAAATACATAGGAAGCGATCAGGATGCTGGCGGCTAAACCAACAGCTAAGCCCAGGATATTGATGGATGAATGCAGTTTATGCCTTGAGAGGTTCCGCAAGGCGATGATGAAAAAGTTTTTAAGCATCTTATTGTGTCTTTGATATATAAACTTGGACGATATAACTTTAGAAATGTTACACGTATTCAATGAATTAAGTAATATTTTGAAAAATGCTTTAATGTATATAACTTTACCCGATACGAACCTCTTTTTTAAGGCATTATTATATGGCAAAAAAAGCATGTTTTAAAGAAAAACAAAAAGTAAACCAATGGTGGATTTGGCTGGTTGTCCTTGCCATCGACTTCCTTTTTATTTACGCATTTGTTCAGCAAGTTTTTGTGGGAATCGATTTTGGTTATCATCCCTTAACAGACACCAGCCTGATCCTACTCACTATTTTTATTCTCTTGCTAAACCTGGTCCTATTAAGTTCCTGCCTTAAAACCAGAATCACAAACAAAACCATCTATTTCAGGTTTTTCCCGTTTCATTGGTCCTATCGATTTTATTATCGCGAAAGAATAAAAAAAGCAGAAGTAATCAAATTTAATCCAATAATGGATTTCGGAGGCTGGGGATTAAGAGGATGGAGAAATAAGCATAAAAAGGCGTATAACATCTCAGGAAAATACGGCCTATCGCTTGAACTTGATAACGGAAAAACTATTATAATAGGCACCAAAAAGCCTGATGAAATATCGGAAATAATCAATGGTATAAACTCCAAAGCAAGCCTTGGAAAGAAAACGCTAAAGCAGTCTTCGAAGAATTACACCTCTGCCTTCACGTCCGCCACAACGGAACGCGAAAGCGGATTAAACAATTAATGCCCATAGAATAAACCAACACTGACCTAAACTTATGAACCTGAATATAAGTGAACCATTTTTAATACTGGCAATGCATCCAGAGCAACCAAGATATTTGGTCCGTGGTCCCTCAATTCATGCAGGTCTGACTGGTGCCATGATTAACCGTGATAATTCCTGACGGATTAATGATACCCCCGCTTCCGGCAGTTCCAGTAATTGTGTAGTTAACAGGAGTAAAGGTGGCTGAAATAGTATGGTTTGCTGCT
>CAYNTB010000276.1:0-3899 GCA_964399905.1 uncultured Bacteroidales bacterium
CTTAAGCCGATGGCTGCAAGGGCTCCAATCACGCCATCTTCTGTTCCACATAAACCCTTCAAATAGATTTTATTTGATTTGGCCAAATTTCGTCCTTCGATTTGCGTGAGTACTTCAACTTTAGCACGCTTGCCCCAACTCACCACTGTTTCAGTAATGCGGTTCCAATCTGACAAACATAAGCCAACGTCAGAGCCGACCGGAGCAATTTTGTTGAGGTAGTCGATGCACAATTTTTTTAGTGAATCCGGATCATTTGTTTCAACTTCGATACAAGCTGAACTATTGGCAGAAGTATAAGGAATTCTCGGGTCAAAAAATAACTGATGACGCGTAATTCCTTCTACAATACCGATCTTTTCTTTTTCAATGAACTTTCCAATTTCCCGCGCATTGAAACCCGTGCCCCTCGTTTCCTTTGTGTCTGTATCGTCTATCCCAACAAGTATTCGCATCTGCAAATATTTAAATGCTATTTTATCTTTTCCTGAAAAGCTTTGAACGCATTTTCCACATTTTCGTCAAAGGTTTGTTGCAGGGCCTCGTAAGCTTCGATCAATTTTCGGGCTTTTTCCGTAATGGTTGAAGTACCTCCGTATTTACCACCCCTTTGTTTATCGATTAAGGTATAACCAAGTAATTCTTCCGCTTTTTTCAGGTCGCCCCATGCTTTACGGTAGCTGATCCCCAGATGATCGGATGCTGCTTTTAACGATTGATGTTCTGCGATATGCTTCAGTAATTGATACTCGGTATCTCCCACCACTCCGTTTCCGGTAATGGACGAAAGCCATACTTTGTAATTCAGAAGTACTTTGTGGTAGCCGCTTTGATCGTTCGGGTTCATCTGATTTCGTTATGAAGTCATATTCCTATCGACAGCAAAAGTATAAAAAAAGGATATGTCAGCACATATCCTTATTGATTTTTAACCGGTCTAAATTATGACTTTTAATTAATAGGGCCTATTTGTACAAACAGCGATAGCTTGTATCTCCTTTAACTTTTACTTTGAATTTTACATCTTTAGCCACGATAAAGGTTTCGAAAGCTTTATAAGTTTTCCAGCTGGTTTCGCCCGGCTGCAAAACGGCCATCTCGCCAGAGGTAACGGTCATATGCTCGATGGTAGCGGTTCCGAATTCATATTCTCCGGCTTTCATGGCACCAATGGTTGCGGGCCCTTCGGCAGTTTCAAAGGCGATGGATTTAACCTTGCCATCAAAGTATTCATTTGTTTTAAACATAATAATAAGTGTTAAAAGTTTAATAATATTTTCACACTGCGAAGTTAGGAATTAAAGTTTAAATCTTTTTGTTGTTACTCGTATTTCAACGCCTCCACCGGATTAATAATGGCCGCTTTTGCCGAATGATAAGAAACCGTGATCAGGCATAGCAGTATCGATGAAATTCCGGCCACAACAAAAATCCGAAAATCCATCATGCTTTGATATTGGAAATTTTGCAGCCATTTGTCCATATAATACCAGGCGAGTGGCATGGCCAGCATATTTGCGATTATTGTAATGCCGAAAAATTGCTTCAGCAAGCGGAGAATAATACTCATTACAGTGGCTCCCATGGTTTTACGGATTACAATTTCTTTTGTCTTCTTTTGGGCTATAAAAAGAGAAAGCCCAAACAATCCTAATGAAGCAATAATAATGGCCAGTATGGAAAAAATCCCGATCAATTTAGCCAGGTTCATCTCTGTTTTATACATCTGATCAATGTAATTATCGGTGAATTGGTATAGAAATGGCGCATTTGGACAATATTCTTTCCACTTCTTTTCGATAAATGAGAGGGTCTGTTGTGTGTTATTTCCATCAGTTTTTATAATTACCTGTCTTAGATAACGAGATCCAGAGGCATTACTCATTCTAAACATCATTGGCCTGACTTTTTCGGTTAGTGATTTAGAATGAAAATTTTTTATAATTCCAACAATACTAAATGGAGTTGATGTTAATTTAAATTTTTCAGTAAGCGGATTTTTAACTTCAAATGATTTAATAAATTCTTCATTAACTATTATTGCCCTTTTATCAGATGAAATATTTTTATCAAATGTGCGGCCTGCAGCTAATTTTAAGCCGAGAGCTTCAAAGTAATCAAAATCGACCAAGTTACTTTCATAAACATATAATTTTTTAATATCTTTTGGCATTTCAGGTAAAGTATTTCCGCTACTTCCTGCACTCCATTGATCCCATGTTTTACCTTTGTAGGTCAAAGATCGAAGCATGCTATACGAAAGGGTTGTATTAAAGGCAGGTGGGACGCTCATTGCTGAGGAAACATATAAAATATTGGGATTATTCAAAAGCTCAGTTTTAAAACTGGGATATTTGGCGTTAAAACTTTTACGGGAATCTTCGGTCTTTATCGAAATTAAGTTTTCTTTTTCAAACCCAAGTACCTCATTGTTTTTCATATAGCTCACCTGTTTATAAATTATTCCTGAACAAATTACAAGTCCGATGAATATCATAAGCTGTATAATGATTAGGCTTTTTTGAAAGAGGGATCCCCTTAATCCTAAATTAATTTGACTCCTGAAAATATCAGTTGGTTTAAATGAAGATAAATATATCGCAATATAACTACCGGAAAAGACGCCTGTAATCAAACAAATTGTAAAAACGCCAATCAACGATATTGGATTGGTTAAGATGTTCAATGAAATTGTTTTTCCTAATAATTCATTGATATATGGCAATGAAATTTGTGTGAGGAATAATGCCAGCGGCAATGAGAGAAAAGAAATAAACAGAGACTCGCCCAGAACCAGTTTGACAATCTTTGTGCGATTTGCACCAATAACTTTTCGAAGTCCAATTTCTTTTACGCGTTTTAATGATCTGGTAGTTGATAAGATGATATAATTAATGATGGCAATCAGTAGTATCAGGATAGCAATAATTCCGAATAATAAAATATGTTCCCGGTTTCCTTTATTGGCAACATCAGAAACTAAAAATTCTGAGTAAAGATGAATATTTTTCAATGCCTGTAAATCAAAACTTGACTGGAAATCTTTCGATATTTTGGTATTTATAATTTCGGGTAGTTTCTCAATAAATTTATTAAGGCTATAGTTTTCATTGAATAATATGTAAGTTAAGAAGCTATTATTACTCCAACTTTCAAAAGAAGGAAAATGTTTCCTGCGATCGATATTCTCATAACTCCATATTGTTGTATAAATTGGTAATATAAAATCAGCCTGAATATGAGAGTTAGGAGGAAAGTCTTCGATAACTGCAGTTACTTGTTGACGATAAGTTCTTTCATTAAGTATAATTTCAAGTGTTTTACCTAGCGGGTTTTCGTCAGTGAAATATTTCTCGGCAGTTGATCTGGTAATCACCACTGCGTTATCATCCGCGAGAGCTGTTTGTGCATTCCCATAGATTATTTGGAACGAAAAGATATTGAAAAAAGATGAATCAGCTTGTATAAAATTTTTCTCAAGTATAAAATTATCCCCTTTTTTTACCACGTATTCCATCTCGCGTATTCTGCATATATCTTTAATTTCCGGGAAATCTGATTTAAGTAGAGGGGCAAGTTTGAACGGGCTTCTGGCGTTTATGGTATTGGTTTCGTTTCCTATTGTCGTGATCCTGTAAATCTGATCTTTCTGCTCATGAAAACTATCAAAACTGCTTTCATATTGGATATAGAGCAGCAGGATTAAGCTGGCGGCCAACCCAGTTGATAGCCCCAGCACATTAATAAAGGTGTAAAATTTATTTCGGAATATGCTTCTTAAAATTACTTTCTGATAATGCTTAAACATGCTTTGATGATTTTTTTGGATTTGATGAAATTTTATTCGTATTTCAACGCCTCCACCGGATTAATAATGGCCGCTTTTGCCGAATGATAAG
>CAYNTB010000277.1:0-452 GCA_964399905.1 uncultured Bacteroidales bacterium
TCATGAGATCGATGAATTCGCGAAAAAATCTAGAGGGTATTGGAACAATACCAGTTCAGCACGAATTAGAGAATTATCAATAATCAAACAGAACAATTGGCTAAAATCAGAGTTAACAAATGAAAAACCTGTAACAATATTTTTATCTTTTCCATCATGAGGTTCTTAACGGAATTTCGATTCTGATTGTTGTTCCTTTCGCAATTTTTGAAGATAAGCTAAATTTCCCCGACAGCAATGAAACCCTGTCTTTTATATTGTTTAACCCATTTGAATTTAATTGCTTCATGTCTGACTCATTGAATCCCGATCCATCATCGGTAATTGTTAAAATCACCAAATCTTCATTAAAAGTGATTTCGATAACGGCATGACCGGCTTTCGCATGTTTTACAATATTCGACAAAGCTTCTTGTGCGATGCGGTAGATGTAGGTTTTTCTTTCCTGATCA
>CAYNTB010000277.1:498-3885 GCA_964399905.1 uncultured Bacteroidales bacterium
TGAAATTTGGTTGCAAAGATTTCGAATGGCAGTTATAAGGCCAAATTCAACCAGGGCTGCCGGCATCAGGTTGTTTGAAATACGACGGGTTTCTTCAATTGTTTTGTCGAAAAGCATCCCCAGTTCGTCAAAGTTTTTATTTGTTAATTCCGATTCGGAAAGGCAACTCTCGTATCTTAATTTTAAGCCGATGAGTATTTGTCCCAGTCCGTCATGTAATTCCCTGGATAAACGCTGGCGTTCGATTTCCTGGCCATTAATCAATGAGCGTAAACTTTTTTTCCGTTCAATTTCAAGTTCTTTATTTTGGCTCTGTAATTTAAGTGCCATCGTATTAAAAGTTTTTGTCAGATCCCCAATTTCGTCATTTGAAATATGTTTAATTTCAACTTCTAAATTCCCTTTGCCAATCTCACGGGCGGCATCGTTTAGTCTTTGAATGGGGTAGGTTATTTTTCTGGATATGATTACAATCACAACCAGAACAATCACAAAGATAAAAATGCTGATAAAAACGATTTCATTACGGATGCGGTAAATAGGAATTGTTACTTCATCATAGTCGATTTCGGCAAGTAGCACCCAGTCAAGATTGGGGATGTTAATTTTACGGTAAGAGCTTAAAACCGAAATGCCTCGGTAATCTTTAATGATTTTTGTACCAGGCAGGTCTGCCAAGGCCGAATCAACTGCTTCCGTCTGAACGGCCGTATTTAAAAAGGAATTATCCTGAAAGCGTGATGAACTGCGCATTAAATAATCCTGCCCGACCAAATAAGATTCACCCGATAATCCAAGCCCTGAGCTGGGTTCTTTCTCAAGCATGATTGAATCAATAGCATTTGGTGAGATCTCAAAAACGATAATTCCTAAAACATGATGTTGTCCATCAGAAATTTTTGAACTCAATGTAATGATCGCCTGCCCCAAATGATCTGTTCTTGTAAAATCTTCTATTTGAACACTTTTGTTCGAGATTGTGTGATCCCATAAAGCCTGATAATCCAGCCTGGTTTGAGGCCTTGGTGATTGGCTGGGTTTAAGCTGGATGATATTCCGATTGTTCCCAATGATAAAAATTCTGTTGTAATGTTGTTTGGAAATTTCGTTAATGAATGAATTCGATAAATCAATTTGTTCGCTTGCACATAAAATATAATCGCTTGATTGTTGAAGTTTATTAATTTCCCTGCTTAAAGATTGTATATCGCTTGAAGCTTTTGCCAATTGAACTTCATTGCTGCGATTTGAGAAAAAGTTCTCAATCAGACTTGTTTTATAAACCCTCACCGAGGTAAGCTGGTTAAATGTTCGGTCCAAGATTGCATCCCTTGCATTATAAA
This sequence comes from uncultured Bacteroidales bacterium, assembly GCA_964399905.1. Classification (GTDB taxonomy): domain Bacteria; phylum Bacteroidota; class Bacteroidia; order Bacteroidales. Next base: position 1,842 of record CAYNTB010000277.1, read on the forward strand.
ACGAATAGGAAGCTACAATTAAAATGGTGATAATACTCAGTGATATTGAGGCTATGATTAGTTTGTCGGTTATCGAGAATTTATGCATTTTTCAGTAGGTCAATTTATTGGTTGATATTTTTTTCAAATGCCGGCAAGTAATCCTCTTCCATAAAACTCATAATTCCGAATAAACTTCCCCAGCTATGAAAGCGATCGGAGGACAAACGCGGATCATCCCCGGTTCCGGTTATGGCTGAATAATTTTCACTTACATAACCTTTTCGGTGCCATTCGCTGATAAACATTTGAAGCGATTTTTCAGCCAGTTCGCTGGCAATTTCATAGCAACCTGCTTGACGAAAACTCAAATAACTCAAAAAATTCAAGGGGGGCCAAATGGCTCCTTTCCAATAGCGTTGTTTTTCAAAAAGCGGATCGTTTTGAGCAATTGAAGGTAAAATAAATTCGCCCCCAAACTCATTGGGGTCATTAAAGTGTCTGATGATCTGATTTATTTTTTCTGCGGATGGAACCCCTGCCAATAAAGGGTAGAAAAGAGTGGGTGAGAGCCTTTTAGATAAGGTGTCGGATTCGGTATTGTAATTAAGATAAAATCCGGTTTTTTCATCCCATAACTTTTCAATTGCTATTGCTATTTTAGTGGCTCTTGACCGGAGTTCCTGGTCTTCTTCCCTGTCGAGCAATTGAGCCATTTCGGCAAGTGCATAACAATCGGAAACATATAAACTGTTCAATCCTACATCCTGAAGTTCCATTGTATGTTTCTGCTGATTAAAATTTACATCGATATACATGGGCGAATCATCCATTCCGGATTCATATTTGGCGGCCTGCATATTTTCACGTGCCCTTTCGTTAAATGGATTTTTTGCCGGCGACGAACCATAGGAAAGTAAACCTTCATTCATACGGTTTTTCCACCACCATCGGTTCCACTCAAGTAAATCGTCAAAAACAGTTTCAAGAAACCATTTCTCGGGATACTTCTTATAAATTTCTTTGACCATGATCCCGCCAACCGGGGGTTGTGAATGATCCCAGGTTTTTCGTCCATTTCCGGCATTATCGTTTGGGATGAACCCATCTTCGGTTTTTCCCTTTAAATGCTCAATCACATTGGCATAAGCAAGGTCTTTGCTATGCAAAGAAGTCATATAAGCCAGGAAAAAATTGTCCCAGCCAAACAGGCAATACCCTCCGTACTCTTCGTTCCAAAGTCTTCCAACAGTTGATACCACCCGATCGAATTTTGGTTCAAAAATCAGGTTCCAGGCAATACCCGATTGGATAGCAATTGAGGCCTCCGCCAGTTTCCCGAAGGTTTGGGCCCCGGCATAAAATGCCTCTTTTTGTGCTTTAACACATTCTACAATTTCTTCCAATGGAACATTTTGTGTGCTGATTCCAACAGCCATGTTGAGATGGACAACCAGATAAGCATTATTGACGGGCAATGTAAAATCATGGATGGCTTCCCCTGTGCAAAATACATCCAATTGTCTTGCAGGCAATTCGGCATGAAGCTGATCTGAAATTTTACTTATTTGTCCGGGATAATTCCATAACATCCCGGCTTCAATCACCAGCTTAATGGGTTTTTCAAATTCTTTTTCAGGACTTATCAAAATAAAGAGCTCGTCATCAACAGTCGCAGTTTCAATAATGGCATGGAGCGATTCCCATTGTATTTCCATTTTTTGATAATTCCCATTATAGCTGTGTTCACCGGGCCTTATAACCGGAGCACCTTCCTCATTCCTGCCTATTAAAGCTTCCTGTAAAAAAGGTTCATCAAAGGCCTGAGATTGTTTAAATCCAAGTTTAATCTCCAAGCCTTCGGGCAAGAGGACCTGCGATAAAACATTGCGTGTATTCCAGGTGTTCCATCCGGATTTCAGGTTTTCTTTAATTTGCAAGTATTCGGCTGGCGCAGGATTGGTTTGTTGCGCAAAAAGCCCCGCCAAAAGCAAATTAAAAAGTATGAGAAAAAAAGTTTTTTTCATTTTTCTGGATTTAATAACAGTCAATAAGCGATTTCACC
>CAYNTB010000278.1:0-3883 GCA_964399905.1 uncultured Bacteroidales bacterium
CCCAATATCATTTTTATTTGACAAAGCCGTCTTAATTGCTTCAGTGGTTAAGCTAAGACTTGTCTGGATGGTTGAACCGTCTTCCTTCCCTAAAAACCCCAAAAGAAGATAGAATGTTTGCCGACGGACTCATAAATATGCAACTGCCTTTTATCCTTATTTCTTCGGGAATTTCTGCCGGTCTATATCTATTGTTTCTGTTTTTTAATATCGGCCAACCCACAATTGAGACACAACATATTGATCAACAAAAAGAATTCAGCATTGAGTTAGCTGAACAATTTTCTGATCAAACGGTAAATACGAACCTAATTCATTATTTTAACACTGCTTATATTGTTGCCGAAAACGACAACGATCTTTCATCTGTTGAATCTGAAGCTGATAAGCCGCTAAAATTTCGTAGTTTTAAGTTTGCTTATTCATTTCAGTTTGCCCAGGCTAGTTATAACAGGCCCCCACCTTCCTGCTAAATTTAGCGTTTATAATTTTTTACACCTATTTAACTGAACTAAAAACCCGGGGATAAATCCTTAGGCGATATTAGGATGTTGTTATAATTAACACAACAACATACAATATTATTAACTCTATTATACTAATTAAGATGAAAAATATTTATATAATCCTCATACTGATCTTACTATCACCTGCATATGTTTGCGCACAAAAAATTGATACCGTTTATAAATCTACACCAACACAAATAATCCTTGAAGAAATTACCATTCAGGCAGAAAAAGTAACTACAAAACTACAGGAAACCCCCATCGCAGTTTCCTTTATTCCGGCTAAAAAATTAGAGCAGGAAAATATTGGAACCATGGCCGATTTAAGTGCCCGGATCCCCAACTTTTTTGTTCTGGATTATGGTTCAAAAATGTCACCTCCGGTATATTCGCGCGGAATGGGATTAAGGCGGGATGTTCAGCCTTCTGTTGGTTTATATGTTGATAATATCCCATATCTCGAAAAAGGTTCGTTTAATTTTGAATTTTTCGATGTTGCCAAAATTGAAATTTTAAGAGGGCCGCAGGGCACTTTATACGGAAGAAATACCATGGGCGGGCTCATTAAAGTTTATACTCAGGATCCCAAAGCCTTATTTAGGGGCTCAATCCGATCTGAATATGGGAATTATAACCAGTCAAAAACGATTCTTCATATAAACCAGCCAATAAGTTCCAGGTTCTATTCAGTCTTTAACCTGGCATATGCGCACGGAGATGGATTTTTTACCAATCAATTTACCCGTAAAAAAGCAGATGCCTTTGACACTTATGCCGGAAGATTAAAACTGGCCTACCGACCGAACAATGATTTTAAGGCGACACTTTCTGTTGATTTTGAAAGAAACAACCAATTGGGATATCCATATGCAACTTACAATATCGACACCCAAACTGCCAGTGAAATCAATTATAATAAAGAAAGTTCATATGATCGCGATCAATTATCAGTGGGACTGAATATTGAATATATCGGCAATTGGTTCGTTTTCAATTCATCAACAGGATACCAGTTTATGAAAGATTTTTTCTTTATTGACCAGGATTTTTCTCCAGCCAATCTGTATTTTATCGATCAGAACCGGACTCATCATACCATTTACCAGGAAGCGAATATTCATTCTAAAAGAGAATCAAAAATAAGCTGGTTGTTTGGTACCATGTTTTTTAAGCAAATGACAGACAAAGGAGTTAATGTTACTTATGGTGATGATTTTATACGTGCGCGTAACTGGCCCTACGATAGCTATTCTTACCTAAAAACATATGATTTACCTACAACCGGATTTGCATTATATGGACAATCGACGGTTCCACTGGGCAAGTTCAATTTGACAGCTGGATTGCGTATGGATATTGAATCAGCCGATCTGGATTACACCTATTCAATTACCAAAGACGGAGATGTAACAGATCAACCTGGTTTTAACAGCGATTTAAAATTTGATCAAATTACACCTAAATTATCGCTCGCCTATGTACCCTGCGATTATTTCACCGCTTTTTTTACAAGTACAAAAGGCTTTAAAGCAGGCGGATTCAACTATACCTTCGAAAGCGATGAAGACCGAATCTATGGTCCGGAAAACAGTTGGAACTATGAATTCGGCATTAAATCGAGTTGGTTCAACAAACAGCTTACAACCAATTTGAGCCTTTTTCATATTGATATCAGCAATCAGCAGGTGGCGAGGCCTGTGCCCAGCGGTCAGGGTTCAATGACAAAAAACGCGGGCAAATCAAAGAGCCAGGGTATTGAATTTGAAGCCAATGCAACCATTACAAACAACTGGCAAATATGGACAAGTTTTGGTTATACCGATGCAAAATTTATTGAGTATATCAATACCGCCGATGAAGATCTAAGCAATAATCTCATTCCAACGGTCCCGATAATTACTTTTGGCATAGGTACGGATTTCGGTTTCGACATCAATGGTTCTTTTATCCAAAAAGCAAATATTAATTTGAGCTATCAACATATGGGTAAAATATACTGGGATGAAGAAAATACCGCCTTCCAGAATTCTTACGGCCTTACAAACACCAAAATCACATTCACTGCTAATGCGGTTGAATTTGGATTCTGGGGCAAAAATATTTTTAATGCCGATTACAATGCATTCTATTTCACTTCGATGGGAAAATCTTATGTTCAACTTGGCAAACCTGCACAGATTGGTGTTTTTGCAAAAATCAATTTCTGCGACGATGATAAAAGCTTCCGGCGGTAAATATTTTACACTGCTCAATTTATACCTGGCTCAATCCATTCCAATGAGCTTTTTCTCAACGGTGATGCCTGTTATCATGCGTACTGAGAATTATTCGCTGACATCCATCGGTTTGATTCAATTGATAAAGCTGCCCTGGATTTTAAAATTTATCTGGGCACCTATTGTCGACAGAACTGCAGGTAATGTCAAAAAATACAAGCATTGGATCTTTCTGTCTGAAATTTTTTATGCCATCATTATATTTGGTATTGGATTTTTACGACTGGATGTAAATTTTACAACAATCGTGGCTTTAATGCTCATTGCTTTCACGGCATCTGCCACGCAGGATATTGCTACGGATGCCTTCGCAATTTTAATTCTCAAAAAAGAGGAGCGTAGCATTGGCAACAGCATGCAATCTGCCGGAAGTTTTTTAGGTGCACTCACCGGAAGCGGCTTCCTTCTGATTATTTATCATTATTGGGGCTGGCAATATTTACTAATGTGCCTGGCCGGTTTTGTGCTGCTTGCGCTTTTACCCCTTTATTTATACAAAGCACATGAAGTTGAAAAACCCAAAAAATCGAATCCGATCACACTTAAAGATATCGGCCTTTTCTTTAAACAAAAAAAAATATACAAACGGGTTATTCTACTGGCCATATTTAATTCCGGTATCATTGGAATCCTTACCATGATTAAACCCTGGCTGGTTGACCTGGGATTTAACATCAAAGAGATCGGTATTTTATCCGGAATTCATGGTGCCGCATTTGGTTCCGCATTTTCGCTCGCAGCCGGATATTTAATCACGAAATTGGGTAAGCGAAGAAGTGTGATTTTATTTTCAACCATCGCATTAATGGCAGCCACCTATTTTTGCTGGATGAGTTACATCACACCTTCCAAATTACAAATTATTTTAGGAATTGCCCTGATTTGGTCGGCATACGGGATGTCAACGGTTATTATTTATACCATGTCGATGGACAATGTTAGAATTGGAAGAGAGGGAACAGACTTTACCATTCAAATTGTGATCGTTCATTTAAGCAGCTTATTAGTGGCCGTTTTTAGTGGGAAAGCCGCTCAACTCATTGGCTATAAAGGCCTTTTCCGGGTTGAATTTATTGTAAGCCTGCTGATACTGGCATC
>CAYNTB010000279.1:0-3873 GCA_964399905.1 uncultured Bacteroidales bacterium
GTGGCAGTCGCTACAAGTCGTATTACCATTATTTTCGAATTGACCATAATGCTGATCCAAATGGCAATTTGTACAAGTATTTTCTTCCCATCTAAATTGTTGCTGTTTGCCTTCAACCGATTCTTTAAAATGGCAGTCGCGACAACTCGCTTCTTTGTGTTTACCCTCCAGATTATATTCTGTTTTAGCATGATCAAATTTAATATCAGACCAGATGTCGACAGAATGACAAATCTTACAATCATTATCAGGCATATACTTTTTATCGAAATAAGTATCATGAATATTTTTGTGACAATCTGAACAGGTATTTCCTAAATTTCTGAAATTCCATTTCTCCGTTGTTTTATGGCATAAAAAACAAGGAACTGCCAAGTGAGCCCCTTCAAGCTGAAATTTTGTAGTATTATGTTTTTCGATGGTAAAATTGGTTGATGTAAAATTATTTACGGAATGACAATCGGAACAATCCATTTTTAGCCCTGGTTTGAGCAACTGACCTTCATGATAATCGCTATGACAATCGGTGCATTTGCCGTATTTTAAACTGGCAGTGTAATTGGTTTTGTGGCATTCTTTACAATCTACATTTTGATGGGCTCCTTTTAAAGGATATTTCGTCTGATTATGATTAAAATTATTTAAGGTATTGCTTGTCGATTTAAAAGAGAAGTAATTATGGCATTTTAAACAATCGTTTCCAAATCTGTTCTCGTGGGTATCCTGGTGACAATTGGTGCAATTTTGATAAGCTACACCTTTAAATTGTTGAAATTTATCTCCATTTTTTAATTCAATTTTATGACACTTTTCACAGCTTACTTCCTGATGCTTGCCTTGGAGTTTATAAGCTGAATTATTATGATCGAACAAAGTGGCCGGCTTAAATGCGTCCTGATTATGGCAATTCAAACAATTCGTAGAAAGAGTGGATTGATGAGTATCCGTATGACATGATAAACAATCGGTTCCCAAGCCAAGATAAGTCTGTGATTTTTTTTGCGATAATTTATCCTTTATCAGGTTTTCGTTATGACAATCTGAGCATTTAATTTTGTTATGTTTGCCTACAAGTGAATAAGCTGTTAAATCATGGTTGAAAGAAGTGGTATCCATAATTACAAGCTGAAATTCACGGCCATAATGCTCACCATGGCATTCGGCACATCTTTTATCCTTAACTTCAGTTGAAGCATGATAGCCCTTGTTTTGTTTTATCAGGCTATTAATTTCAACATGACATTCAAGGCATTTTGAGGTGGTTTCTTTTTCTCCAATCACATGGCATTTTGTGCAATTCGTAATTCCTTCCAGATTAGCATGGGCAAGGGATAGCTTTCCAGGTGAAATTTGGGCCATCACCATCACTGAGAAAAATGACTGAAGTACAAAAAAATAAATTTTTAAATTTTTCATTTAATGTTTTAAAATTGCTTCACCAAACTTTTTTGTAATAGCAATACCAATGCTTTTCAAAAATGGCATCGGCAATTCACCCCCGGCAAATATATAAACCAGGTCATTTTGGATTATTCTAACATCAGCTTCTCCTTCCACTTTGAGCTGAACTTCAGTTTTATCAATTGAAAGTAAATTGGAGTTTAAGATCACTTCTATTTTTCCTTCAAATATGGCCTGATCAATCCTTTCCTTATTAGCAGGTTTAATCCTCGAAAAAGCATCGTTCCGATACGATAAAGTAACCTTGTTATTTTCGCATAACAACATAGCTGATTCAACGGCGGAATCGCCACCTCCGACAACCATAATATTCTTACCATTAATAAGTTCCGGCTCAAGCAACCGGTAAGCAACCTTTTCGCTTACTTCTCCCGGAATATTCAATTTTCTGGGAGTACCTCTCCTGCCAATGGCCAATAAAACTTTTTGTGCAGTATAATTACTAAGATCATTGGTTTTAATTTCAAAAAAATCCTGTTTACGATGAATGGATTCAACTTTTTTATTTTCAAGAATCTGTATTGAATGATCGGATATTACTTTATTCCATAATTCTAGCAATTCGGTCTTAGTTGTTTCATAAAATTTAACTTTCCCATAAAGAGGCAATTCCATGGGTGCAGTCATTACGATTTTTGCCCTTGGGAATGTATAAACCGTTCCGCCTAAAGAATCCTGTTCAAGCGTTAAACACTTTAAGCCATGTTTTTTAGCATTTAAAGAGGCAGAAATACCTGCCGGCCCTGCCCCTATCACAATCAGGTCAAAGTCGGCAGAAGATTCCTTTTTTATTGTCTTTTTCAGATTGTCAACCGCCTGTCTGCCTTGTTCAACTGCATTCCTGATTAGTCCCATCCCTCCCATCTCACCTGCTATATAAACACCCGAAACATTGGTTTCAAAATCCTGACTTACGTGGGGCAGCTCCACCCCTCTTTTTTCTGTACCGATACATAAAGTGATAGCCTGTGTCGGACAAGCATGAAAACAGGCCCCATGTCCGATACATCTACTTGCATTTATGGTGGTGGCACGACTGTTTCGAATTCCGAGGATATCCTTTTCAGGACATGCCCGGATGCATGCACCGCTCTGTATACATGTATTTTGATCAACAACCGGATGCAGCGAAACAGGCTCAAATAATCCATCCTGTTTGGCAACTTCGATTTTTTGATCTACAATTTTTGTTTCTCTTATTAATTTTCTGACATAAATCAATACAACCCCAAGCAGGAAAATTCCTACCAGTCCATATATCATATTTTCCAATAATACATCCATCTGTTAAAATATCCAGGTGTAACCAAATAAAACTGCAACGATCACATGTACAATCATGATCACCAACATAATAAGTGCAAAAGGCAGATGCAATACATGCCAATATCTAAGCAGGTTCTGCATAGAAGCCAGCCATTCAATTCTTCTGCTAATAATCATTTCCGATTTAAAAACTTTAAGAATATGATTTCTGCTTTTCCGTTTTAATCCCTGATCTTTTAATAATTGTCTGACGTTGCTCAGTACCTTTTTTTCCCGGGCCAGCCGCAAAAAAATATTTTTAAAGAAGACTTTTTCTAGCGGCCTTCATACTTGCGCCATTAATGCCCTTAATCGGCTTATTATTTCTCGATACAATTTAAAACGGTGATGCAAATCATGCTCAATTCCTGTTTTTAAATCATTGATTTCGCTTAAACTCAGCTCCCTGCCTTCGATCGATCGCGGAATTTGTATATAAATAAATCTGCCGATGATTCCACTGATAACCACAGCAACCATACTCCAAAAGCTAACAGCCACAATTCCCCCGAATTTAAAAGCAGTATGAAATAAAATTAAGATGGGGCCTAAACTGCAAAGAAAAATGTGAAATTCGAGCCAATATTTAAGCACTCCGATACGCATAAATACCCGCATCCTTTTCCTGGCCATATAACCAAACACACCTATAATGATGATAGATGATCCAATGATTCCGAATCCATGGCCGTAAAACCCACTTGGTTTTAAAACTTCATTTTGCAAATGATGAAATCTTTCGTGCTTTGGCGTGATGTAATAATGAAAACCATAAAGTGCCACATACAAAGTCACTAAAACAACAGTAATCACCAGTGTAGCTATATAAATCCGATGTAAGGATTTTGACATATATTTACTTTTTTAGATATCTTATTAAATTTACGAAATAAAACATGTTTTAGTATTGTTAACTTACTCACATAATGTAATTTATATCGATTATAAATAATTTCACGCGTAATTAAGCACCCGAATACCTCTATCCCAAAGCATTGGGTCAAATGTAATTTCAGTATGATTATGAAATAAAAAATACTTTGTCAAAAAAATTTCAAAATATAATCTTACTTTTAAAACATGGATTATGGAATTTTAAGCATCTTA
>CAYNTB010000280.1:0-3868 GCA_964399905.1 uncultured Bacteroidales bacterium
ATCCAGATACAGCCAAGCTTCCGGGTGCAGAACACACCATTCATTTGGTCGAAGTTTTTATCGGTGTTTTTATTGGAGCCATCACTTTTACTGGTTCTATTATCGCATGGGGTAAACTCGAAGGAAAAATCAGAAGTAAACCTTTGGTTTATAAAGGAAGACATTTGGTGAATATTATTTTGGTTTTAATAAGTATTTATCTTGGCATTAGCTTCACCATGGCTCATGGTATCGAAGGGATGACCCAATTATATATCATGACAGCCATTGCCTCATTTATCGGTATTATGCTGGTTATGGCCATTGGGGGGGCAGATATGCCGGTTGTTGTTTCCATGCTCAACTCGTATTCGGGCTGGGCAGCAGCTGCTGCAGGTTTTATGCTGGGCAACGACCTGCTGATTGTTACGGGTGCTCTTGTCGGTAGCTCAGGAGCCATACTGTCAATCATCATGTGCAAAGCGATGAACCGTTCATTTATTTCAGTAATATTTGGTGGCTTTGGTAGCGGACCGACAGGCGAAAGCAAAGCGATGGAAGGAGAAGTAACATCAACCACACATGAAGAAGTTGCTGAAATGTTGCGTCAGGCGAACTCAGTCGTTATTGTTCCTGGTTATGGTATGGCAGTGGCAAAAGCACAATATCCGGTACATTCTTTGGTTGAAATACTCAGACAAGAAGGAAAGCTTGTTCGGTTTGGGATTCATCCTGTTGCTGGCAGGTTACCAGGACATATGAATGTGTTATTAGCCGAAGCAAATGTTCCTTATGATGTTGTTTTAGAGATGGACGAAATTAACGGAGATCTTCCGGAAACAGATATTGTTATGGTGATCGGTGCAAACGACATTGTGAATCCGGGAGCCGAAGAAGATAGCTCAAGCCCAATTTATGGGATGCCCGTCATTCAGGTTTGGAATGCAAAAAAAGTAATCATCATGAAACGTTCAATGGCCGCCGGTTATGCCGGGGTTGAAAATCCATTATTCTATAAAGAGAACAGTGATATGCTTTATGGTGACGCCAAGGAAAGTGTTGAAAAAATCAATTCGTATTTGAATGCTTAAAATAGTTCATCAGGGAAAGTATACCATTAGATAAAGAAAAAGCCCGATCAAACATATTTGATCGGGCTTATTTTATATTCTTTACAGCTTAATTCATACTTAACCATTTGTGCAGGTTCCGGTTCCATTTCCTGTTCCAGTTCCGTTGCCGTTGCCATTTCCATTTCCATTCCCATTTCCATTCCCATTTCCATTCCCGTTACCGCTGCCGTTGCCGTTTTTATACTGTCCACCTTGTCCATTGCCGGCTGAACTTAGGATCAGATCATAAGCTTCCTGACTGATAAATTGAGGTGTGTAGGTTATACCTTGTCCGGAAAGTGTCTTTGAAAAAGCCCTCATATGATTTTCTGATCCCGCCAATAATTTTTCAAAAACGAAAGTGATATCTGCGTTATCAACTTCCTCCAGAAGATTTTGAAGATCGAAAATGTCAACATCTTCAATTGTGGCTCCAACCAATAATGCATCTATGCCCGATACTGATCCTTTTGCAAGTAAGTCATCGTGTAATGCCTGAAGATCCGAATTATTGAATACGCCGATTTCGTGATTAGAAGCTTGATCTGCTAATTGATAGCGATCAAGAAGTGCTTTAATGGCCTCAGTATGTTGTTCTTCACTTTTTGCAATTTGTTCGAATATTCGATATTGATACATTTCGTAGAATTGCAGATAAATATCACGTGCCAGTAATTCTTCTTCTCTCATCAGAGTCAAGGCATCCAATTCCGCCTGATTTAAATCTTCTAACGGAAAATCAGTGATACAGATTGATTGGGTAGCCAATTCATTTGTTGACCAAGTGGCAGCTTTAAGACTAGCGTCGGCTAAACTCATCAAATCACTTGAGTTAATATTTTCATCACTTTTTGAACATGATGTAAATGCAAAGCCAGAGATTATCAGGGCAATGATCGTTAAATTTTTAATTGTTTTCATTTTTTTAAGATTATATTAGTAATTCGTTTTATTTTTTCGACAAGTTTACAGTTCTAAAATGAAGCCAAAATGAAGAATGTATATATTTAGATGTTTTTATTATTTTTTACAGGGAATCAAATCATTTGATGTTAATTTTAATGAATTAATGATGCTTTATCTCCTGAAATTCTTAAATTAATTAATTACCATTTTGGGACTCTATTCCTATTTTTAGACTTTGTGTATATTTGACAAAACACTATCTTCCAGTTAATGTGATAATTAGATAAACAAATCAAATGACTCAATCATTGATATTAATATTTTAAGTAGAATTAATTCAATTTTGCAATAAAAACACATCCATAAAACCCCAACAAATCAATCAATAACCCCTAAAAATTAACCAACCTATGAAGAGATATGACATCATGATTCTATCAGGAGGATTTGATCCCGTTCATAAAGGCCATGTCAGAATGTTCAAAGCCGCAAGAAATATGGCCCATAAAGTAATTGTCGGCATGAACTCAGATGCCTGGCTGGTTCAAAAGAAACAAAGATGTTTTATGAATTTTGCCGAGAGGACCGAAATCATCTCCGCCTTTGAAGATGTAGACCAGGTAATGAGATTTAACGACAATGATGGAACTGCCTTAGATTTACTCGCTCGTGTTCAACGACTCTACCCTGACTGTTCACTGGCATTTGGAAATGGTGGAAACCGGACCGAAGACAATACTCCGGAAAAAGGCTTTTGTCATGCTTATAATATAGATATGGTATGGCAACTCGGCGGAAAAAAAGTTCAAAGCAGCTCCGAGCTTGTCATGCACACATATATTTCAAGTAAGTTTAATTAGTAATATTTTTGTGTATATATTTGTCTGTTCATTAGCGAGAGCTCCTTCATTTCTTCTACCATTTGTTCTCGAAACAAAAACCGATTAAAGGATAAAGGACGTTTGTTGATGATCGCAATTATAACAATTCTCAAAAATGCTGTTTAATTCAATTGAATTTGCTTTATTCCTTTTCGCAAAAATGGAGCAAGAACTCTCACAAAAAAAATAGCTGATCAGTTTTTGATGTATCAAACACTCCCATCATCAATCTAATCAACAACCTAAGTTTTTAGCAGCTTGCTGTTCTTTTTTTAAATAATTTAAATCCCGGATAAAACAGGTCCGATTATTTCAAAATTAACCAATTCTTAATTCCTGTGCACACTACATTTCTTTTAACTTTGCACTATAATTTAACATCATGAAGAAAACCAAAATCGTTGCGACGATTTCTGATAAAAATTGTACAACCAAATTCATCAGTGACTTATTTGACAACGGCCTTAATGTCGTTCGTTTAAACACGGCCCATCAATCAACGGAGGGTGCATTAAAAGTTATTAATATGGTTAGATCTGTCTCTGACAAAATTGCTATATTAATCGACACAAAAGGACCGGAAATCAGAACCACAGACTGTGGAGAAGGAATTAATTTCAATGCGGGTGATGAGGTTCTGATCAAAGGAAATCCATCGTTAAACTGCACTAGTGAATGCATCTATGTAAATTATCCGGGTTTTGTTGATGAAGTTAAAATTGGCAGCCAGGTTCTCATCGATGATGGATATATTATTTTATCAGTCATTGAAAAAGACTCCGATATGCTAAAATGCAAATTCGAGACCGATTCGCTTCTCCAAAGCCGTAAGAGTGTTAATGTTCCCCAGGCTCAATTCAAGCTCCCCTCTGTCAATAAAAAGGACAAAGAATTTATCCGTTTTGCGATTGAACAGGACATTGATTTTATTGCACACAGTTTTGTACGAAACAAAAAGGATGTATTGGCTGTTCAAAAAATCCTTGATAA
>CAYNTB010000281.1:0-3867 GCA_964399905.1 uncultured Bacteroidales bacterium
GGTAAAAACAGAAGAATATGTAAACAAAGTGGGATTTTCAGAAAGAACCGATGAGGTGATTGAGCCCAAACTTTAGCTGCAATGGTTTCTGAAGATGGAAGACCTTGCCAAACCCGCACTTGAAGTCGTAATGAACGATACCATTGAATTCCATCCGAAAAAATTTAAAAATACCTATCGTCACTGGATGGAAAATGTGAAAGACTGGTGCATTTCAAGGCAACTTTGGTGGGGACAACGAATTCCGGTTTACTATCTGCCAAATAACGAAATGATCGTTGCTAAATCGGCAGAAGAAGCCTTAATCCAGGCAAAACAAAAATTTGATCTGCCCAATCTTAAACTCGAAGATTTGAAACAGGACGAAGATGTTCTGGACACCTGGTTTTCATCATGGCTGTGGCCCATTTCTGTTTTCGATGGCATCAGAAATCCGGACAACAAGGATATACAGTATTATTATCCAACCAATGATTTGATTACGGCACCCGAAATTTTATTCTTCTGGGTTGCACGAATGATCATTTCCGGGCTGGAGTACCGTAATGAAATTCCGTTTAAGAACGTTTATCTCACCGGAATCGTTCGTGATAAGCTGGGGCGCAAGATGTCGAAATCACTTGGCAATTCGCCCGACCCCATCGGTTTGATCAAAACCTATGGTGCTGATGGTGTAAGGGTTGGAATGCTCCTCACCTCCCCTGCCGGAAATGATTTACCATTTGATGAAGTGTTGTGTGAGCAAGGACGTAATTTCAGCAATAAAATCTGGAACGCCCTCCGACTGGTAAAAGGATGGGAAATTGATACTCAACTCAAACAACCTGATTCTTCCAAGGTTTCAATAAAATGGTTTGAGGCCAGACTCAATTCGGCCCTTAAAACTTTAGATGATCATTTTTTAAAGTATCGAATTTCGGATGCTTTAATGACAACCTATCGATTAATTTGGGACGATTTCTGCTCCTGGTATCTCGAAATGGTGAAGCCGGCTTATCAAAAACCGATTGATGCGGAAACATATCAGAAAACCATTGCTTTTTTTGAATCGCTGATGAAAGTTGCACATCCGTTCATTCCGTTTATTACCGAAGAAATCTGGCACCAACTCACAAACGAAAAGCGGGAAAAAGATTTAATGGTGAGCCTGATGCCCGAAAGAAGCCGCATCGATCATAAAATACTGGAACAATTTGATTTTGCAAAGGAAGCCATTATCGCGTTGCGTAGCATCCGTAACCAGCAAAACATCCCGAATAAAGAAAGTCTTAAGTTATTTGTTAAGAAAAACGATACAAAGGCCGATCTTACTTTTGATGATATCGTGGCCAAGCTTTGTAATTTGGAAAGCATTGAATACGTGAGCGAAAAGATAGAAGGAGCCAATTCTTTCACCCTCAAATCAACCGAATTTTATGTTCCTTTATCGGCAAATATCGACGTTGATGCAGAAATAGAAAAACTTGAATCAGAACTTAAATATACGCAGGGTTTTATCCAATCTATTGATAAAAAACTATCGAACGAACGATTTGTAAACAATGCCCCCGCAAAGGTGGTTGAACTGGAACGCAAGAAAAAATCAGATGCCGAAGCCAGGATTCAGGTGTTGGAAGCTCAGTTGAAAAACCTTAAATAATTTGGAAATTTGAAAATGAGCTAATTTGAAAATTGCTGAATGGGATAATTTTTTGATTTAGCTTTTCTGAATGTTGAATGTGTGTGTTCAAATTAGTTCAATGTTCAAAATGGCTCAATAATTCAAAGGTTCAATAAGTACCAATATTTCAATGTTTCATTATTTCTTTATGTTGGGGTTAATGAACATAAAAGGCTAAAGCTAATAGCGATGAGCAAGGAGCAAGGATTTTATATGTTCCAGGTTGTTCAAAAGTTCAATAACCCAATAACAATAAATAACAATGTATTACAACGTATTACCATCGTATTACTATTGTATTACTATTGTATGTCTACTGAATGTCGATCGAATGACACTTAGCTCACACAAACTTTTCAATTAACTCTACGAGGCGGGTCGAGTAACCCATTTCATTATCGTACCAGGCAACCACTTTCACAAGCCGGTTCTTATCACCCAAAACACTGGTCAATCCGGCATCAAATACGGCAGAATGCGTATTCCCGATGATGTCCATTGATACGATCGGGTCTTCGGTATATTCCAGGATACCTTTCAAACGTCCTTCTGCGGCTTTTTTGAATGCAGCATTAATTTCTTCGATGCTGGCAGGTTTTCGCAATGTGCAGGTTAGGTCAGTCAAAGAAGCATCCGGCACCGGAACTCGGATCCCTGCCCCACCGAGGTTATTTTTTAAATGAGGGAATATTTTCGTAGCTGCTTTGGCGGCACCTGTGGTAGTCGGGACAATAGAATAGGCGGCTGCCCTTCCCCTGCGCAAATCTTTATGTGGGCCATCCAGTAAATTCTGGTCTTTGGTGTAAGAGTGCACCGTCGTGATAAATCCTTTTTCAACACCCCACAGTTCATCCAAAATCATGATTAATGGAGCCACATTGTTAGTGGTGCAACTGGAGTTTGAAATGATCACCTCATTCTTGTCGATTAAATGATCGTTTACCCCCAGCACAATATATTTTACGCCATTGCTTTGCCCCTTTGCCGGTGCCGAAATAATAACCTTCCGTGCACCCGCATCGTTCACATGCCTGATGGCTTTGCTTTTAGTTACAAAATTTCCGGTCGCCTCAATCACCACATCAATATCCAGGTTTTTCCAGGGCAATTTTGAAGGGTTTTTTTCGCTGAGAATGCGGATGGGATGCCCATCGATAATCAGGTGGGTTTTATCAAATTCAACGGTCCCTTTGTATTGGCGGTGCACCGAATCGTATTTAAACAAATGTGCCAGCGTTTTTGTATTCGTCAAATCGTTAATTGCCACCACTTCCATACGCTTGTTCTTCATAAGCTGACGCAATGTAATACGGCCAATCCGCCCAAAACCATTAATTGCAACCCTGATATTTTTCATGCTTTAAATATATTTTTTATTGCCGCTAAATTATGAAAAATCCAGCGGTTTCAGACAGATTTCCTCTATAAATAAGCTTTCTGCATTTTGTGAAATAATTCAGATATAAACAGTACTTAAAAACGTAAATTTCTTACCTTTATGCTTTATTAAAATATTAACCCATCAATTTATTATGAAACTTGCGAAGAAATATATTGAAGAAAACAAAGACAGATTCCTGGATGAATTGTTCGGATTAATCCGGATTCCTTCCATAAGCTCTATTTCAGATCATAAGGAAGACATGGTTAAAGCTGCCGAATACTGGAAAGAAAGCATGCTGAAAGCCGGAGCAGATAAAGCAGTGGTTATGCCTTCTGACGGCAACCCGGTTGTTTATGGCGAAAAAATGATCGACCCTAAAGCACCTACTGTATTGGTTTACGGGCATTATGATGTGATGCCTGTCGATCCAATCGAACTTTGGAAGATACCACCTTTCGAACCTACCGTTAAGGATGGAAAAATCTGGGCACGTGGTGCCGACGACGACAAAGGACAGGCCTTTATGCATGCCAAAGCTTTCGAATATTTGGTTAAAAACGACCTTTTAAAAGTAAACGTAAAGTTTATGATCGAAGGTGAAGAAGAAGTTGGTTCTCCTAATCTTCCAAAATGGTGTAGAGACAATAAACCTATGCTCAATGCCGATATTATTTTGGTTTCTGACACAGGAATGATTGCCCCTGACATTCCATCCGTTACTGTGGGTTTGCGCGGCCTGGCTTACCTTCAGGTGGAAGTTACCGGCCCCAACCGCGACCTTCACTCTGGATTGTTTGGAGGAGCTGTAGCCAATCCAATTAAT
>CAYNTB010000282.1:0-1389 GCA_964399905.1 uncultured Bacteroidales bacterium
ATGGCAGCTGATTTCTCAACAATATTTTCAAATAAAGACGATGAAACTTATTTCACGGCTTATCTGAGCGGTTATAAAGAGGGTAAATAAACTGAATTTACGATAGAAGTCAGGACCAGGGGAAATACAAGGAGATCAAGTGAAATTTGCAGTTTTGCCCCGCTTCGGTTGCGATTCTCCGACGAAAACACTTTAGATTCACAATTCGAAGGGCAAAGGGCCATTAAATTGGTTACTCATTGTAAAAAAGCAGCGGTATATGAGCAAAATACAATTATTGAATATTTGGTTTATCGCACGTTTAATATATTGACGGATAGTTCGTTCAGGGTGCGCCCAGCCATCATTAATTATGTAAATGAAGATCGAAAACCGGATTCTGTGCAGCGTTTTGCTTTTTTTATTGAAAGGGGAACCCATTTGGCGGAACGCTTAAATGGGATTGAGATCGATACATTCAATCTTCACCCAAACCGACTCAACCCATTTTCTATGGCATTGATGGATTTGTTCCAATATTTGCAGAGCTTCCTTGTACTCTTTTAGGCAGTTGGATTTGTTCCAATATATGATCGGCAATACCGATTATTCTGCATATGAAATGCACAACGTAATTTTGGTGGCAGATAAGCAACAAAAACTCCCTCCGATTGCCATCCCCTATGATTTTGATTGGAGCGGGATCGTATCGGCATTTTATGCTGAACCTAACCCGATACTGAACACAAAGTCGGTAGATGAAAGGGTTTATCGTGGCTTTAAAAAAGACATTGAAATTATTAATATTAATATTCTGCGCTTTAACCAGAAAAAAGAAGAAATTTATGCCTTGTTTAATGATTTCGAATTATTAAGACAGAGCGAAAGAAAAAGAATTCTGAAATATTTGGATGAATTCTATAAAATTATCAATGATCAGGAGTTGGTTAAAATTGAGTTTATAAACAATGCACGGATCATGCATAATTAACATGAAACAAAATGAAGATTAAATTTATCAGAACAGGAATTTTACTCTTGCTGTTATGTTGGATAAATAATGTGATGGCAATTAATCCGGAAGAACGAAGCATCATCAAAGCGATCAAAGCGGGAGATGTCAGTATGATGAATTCTATCATAAAAGATCGGTCCGATAATGATTGTGTTTTTAGCAATGGAAAGTCGGGTTTGTATTATGCCATTAAATATGATCGCATCGAAATCACTAAATTAATCCTTGATAAAGGGGCAAACCCGGATCATGTTTCAGGTAAATATACCCTGCTTAACTGGGCCATTAAATATGATCGCCGAAGGATAGCACGCTTATTGGTTGAATTTGGTGCCGATGTAAATAAAACTGATAATAAGCTGAATACACCCTTGATCCTTGCCGCACAATTAAAT
>CAYNTB010000282.1:1399-3849 GCA_964399905.1 uncultured Bacteroidales bacterium
CTTATGGATGTGTAAAATGCTCATTGACAGGGGTGCCGATCCGTTGCATCAAAATATTAAAAGGCAAAAGGCCAGTGATTTTACAATCTATTGGGATAAGCAGAATGTTCATAAATATCTTAAAAGTATAGAAGATCAAATCCTTAGCTCTGATACCATCCCGAGCATGTACGACGGCCCATATATTTTTAAGGAAACAGAGCAAGAACTTTTGATGGTTTATTATGAACACAATCAGTCAGATAGACTCACACGAATCATCGAAAAAACAATCTTTTATTCCGGAAAAGATACCATCATCAATGGAATTGGATGGGACACAAATTTCTATCATATTAAGCAAAAATACAGGCCAATGCCTTATAAAATAAATACAGAGGCAAGCATTTTTGTGGTGGGTGATATACATGGAAGATTTCATGCATTACAATCCTTATTAAAGAATAATGGGATCATCGATGAGATGGGAAAATGGAAATTTGGAAATGGTCAATTGGTATTTCTGGGCGATATTTTCGACAGGGGATCCCAGGTTACGGAAACATTATGGTTTTTACACGAATTGAGTTTCGATGCAGAACAAAACGGTGGAAAGTTGAACCTTTTGCTGGGTAACCATGAGGTTATGGCATTGACCGGAGATCACCGCTATATCAACCCCAAATATATCTTTTTTAATCAATATACCTTCACGAATTATTTTCAATTGTTCTCCAATAAAAGTGTATTGGGAAACTGGTTGCGAAATCAGAATATGATACTTCAAATTAACGATAATTTATTGATGCATGCAGGAATCTCGCCACAGTTTGAAATAAAGAAGTTCACCTATCCTGAGATTAACCTGGCACTTCAGTTATATTTAAATTCAGATTTGATTATCGAAGATGGCAGCATGGCCGATATCATTCTTGGTTCTTCGGGGCCGCTTTGGTACAGAGGCTATGCCTTTTCAGATGAAATGGTTCCGCAGCTTCCCCAGCAATTTGTTGATAATTACCTGAAATCAAAAGGCCTGAGCAGGATGATACTTGGACATAACGAACAATACGGGATCAGTGCTTCTTACGAGGGCAAGGTTGTATCGGTTGATGTATTTATCAATGATTCAGGTAATTCGGCACAGGGCTTATTAATCGAGGGTGATAAACTCTCACGTTGTTACTCCGATGGGAGCAAAGAATTGATAAAATAAGCCCGCTGTTCTCTTAAAAATCCCACCTGACTTTAAAACCAAATGTACGTGGTATGGCAGGAACAAATGTTGGAATCCCAAATAAGCTTCCGGTATTTCCTGCTCCCAGTAAGTATTTTTGATTAAGTAAATTATGAGAGAAAATACTAAGGGTCAGATCAGGATTAAGCAATCGAAATCCTGTAACCATGTTCATAATTGCATAAGCATCCTGTTCAATTCCTGCTGTATTTGCATCCTCAAAAAAGAAATGAGATTTGTAAGAAACCGATGGTGTTGCAAAAAAATTGATTTCTGAAGTAATCGCCGTTTCATAATTCAGATTTACGTTAAAGCTATGTTCAGGGGTTAGGCGAAAATGATGATCTGCATATTCCTGCTCATTGCCATCTTTGTCTTTTTTATTGAACCTGGCATGAATGAATGCATAATTACCCGACAATTTCAAATGCTCTGAAACATTGTATTGGAATGAGGTTTCAAATCCATAAGTATTTGCTTTGCCTCCATCCTTAATCAGGTATGCAAAATCACCTGTTTCCGGATCTGCTATCCATGCATTAGTTTGAAAGTTGTTGTAATTATAATAAAAAACGGAAGCGTCGAAAAGAAGTTGATTTTTTAGGGCCGCTTTATATCCAATTTCGAAACTGTTCACAATTTCTGCATCCAAAATTTCAGAGGTTCCATTTGCCTGGTATTGAATTACATTGGGCCTTCTTCCTTTAGCATATGATGCAAATAAACCAGATTGCTCGTTAAATTTGTAATGAGCCGCGAGCCTGCTGGTAAAACCATTGAAATTTGATTGTGTGCTGTTCAATTCAGTTGGCAGGAAAAAGAGGTTTGGGTAATTTCCAGTAAAGAATCCTAAAGTTGCCGGCGAGCCATTTACCATCAGCGACCTGGCATCAACAATCGATCGTTCGGTAACAATACGAATTCCTCCGCTGATTTTAAACTTTGGACTTATGGTGTAGGTTGCGTCCGTAAAAAATTCAAGTGCGCGATTTTCTGCACTATTCCTGTTTTCTTCTTCATGGGAAGAAGAAAGAGGCATGCCTGCCAATGGGCCCAGTTGTGGAATGTTTGGCAGCGAGAGCATACTGTATGGGCTTCCATCCGGCATTATCATATAAGTTGGATCAAGAAACAGATGTACCATATGGGTTTCGTTGGGCGAAAACCAATAATTTTGGCTCACATTTTCGAGCAGATAATTGAGTCCGCTGAAGCCGTTTAGTCGGTTATTGAT
>CAYNTB010000283.1:0-3519 GCA_964399905.1 uncultured Bacteroidales bacterium
TTGCCGTCTCTCCGGGAATCATCATTGGAAAGGCCCACCTGGTGGACAGGTCCAAAAAAAAACAAAACTATGATAATCGCCCCTACGGTTCCTTGCTGATAGAATTGCTTGACCATGCATTTACAAAGCATCCATATCGTTGGACAACCATCGGAAACGCTGACCATATCATGGCCGCCAAAGATGAAGAGTTTAAAGAATTTTACAACTCATTTTATGTGCCAAATAATGCCGTTTTAGTTCTTGCCGGTGATATTAATTATAAAGAAACCAGGGATCTTGTCAAAAAATACTTTGGCGACATTCCTAAAAAAGAAGGGGAAATTTATCGCCCAACGGTTATCGAAGACATAAAATATGCAGAAGTTAGGGATACCATTTATGACAACATTCAATTACCTGCCATTTTCCAGGCTTATCATATCCCTGCCATGGGCAGCAAAGATTATTATGCGGTAGAAATGCTGAGTCAATTACTGGCAACGGGCCAAAGTTCAAGATTATATAAAGCCCTCGTCGACGAGCAGCAACTGGCCATCCAGGTAGCTGCTATTCCTTTGCCATTCGAAGACCCCGGACTGGCAATCACCCTTGCAATTCCAAACATGGGGCTTGATTGCGCCACCATCGAGGCAGCTATGGATGCTGAAATTTCGAAAGTTCAGAACGAATTGATCCCGGACAAAGAATTTCAGAAACTTAAAAATCAAATTGAAAACCAAATCGTCAATCAAAACGCAACCATAGCCAACAGAGCAAATACACTTGCCCGTAATTATACCTATTTTAAGGATGCCAACAGAATTAACACCGATCTTGATAAATATTTATCAGTATCCAAAGAAGATTTACGAAGGGTTGCTAATGAATATTTCCGAACGGACAACCGGGTTGTATTATATTATCTTCCCAAAACTTCAGAAAATTAATCCTTATTTAAAGAACGTACAGTTATGAAAAAGATATTTTATTTAACCCTTATTATGCTATTAACGGTCGGTGTTCAGGCACAAATCGACAGAAGTATCCGTCCGACCGCAGGCCCTGCCCCAAAAATTCAACTTGGTGATTACGAATTTTTTACACTTGAAAATGGCCTAAAAGTCATTGTTGTTGAGAACCACAAAGTTCCCAAAATAACCTACCAGCTAAGTCTTGATATTGACCCGATTCTTGAAGGAAATCATGCAGGATATGTTTCTATGGCCGGTGAATTGTTGAGATCAGGAACCCATTCAAAATCAAAAGCTGAAATAGATGAAGCCATTGATTTCATTGGTGCTTCACTCAATACTTATTCGACAGGTATTTCTGGTTCGGTGCTTACAAAACACAGCAATGAATTTCTGGACATCATGAGTGATGTATTATTCAACCCCACTTTCCCTGCTGAAGAATTAGACAAACTCAAAAAGCAAAGCATATCAGGAATCCAGGCAGGCAAGAATGAGGCAAATGCCATTGCAAGCAATATCAATTCAATTGTTACCTATGGTAAGGATCATCCATATGGTGAAATAATCTCTGAGAAATCTATCGAAAGCATAAATATCGATCAGTGCAAAGAATATTATCAAACTTATTTTAAACCGAACGTTGCCTACCTTATTATTGTCGGCGACATCACTCTTAAAGAAGCAAGATCCCAGACCAATAAATATTTTTCAGGCTGGGTAGCAGAAGAAGTACCGACACACCAATATGAATTCCCAGGGATCAATACCACTCCAAGGGTTGTAATCGGAAACAGGGATGGTGCCGTTCAATCAGTTATTATGGTCAGTTTTCCACTCGATTACAAACCCGGCAACCCTGATGCGATCAAAGGCAGTGTCCTGAACACAATTTTAGGCGGTGGGGGAACCTCTACCCGTATCAATGCCAATTTAAGAGAAGACAAAGCTTATACCTATGGTGGATACTCTTCACTCAGTACCGATAAGATTGTGGGAGCATTCAATGCATCCGCAGAAGTGAAAGGTGAGGCAACTGACAGTGCAATGTATGAGTTGTTATATGAAATCAAGCGGATGATTGAGGAACCGGTAGATGTTGAGGAACTAGAGAAGATAAAAAGTAAAATGCATGGATCTTTTGCACGTTCGTTGGAGAATCCTTCAACCATCGCCAATTTTGTTTTGAACATAAAGAAATACAATTTACCTGAAGATTATTATTCGAGCTATCTTGAAAAACTGAGC
This sequence comes from uncultured Bacteroidales bacterium, assembly GCA_964399905.1. Taxonomy (GTDB): domain Bacteria; phylum Bacteroidota; class Bacteroidia; order Bacteroidales. The sequence goes on from CAYNTB010000283.1 coordinate 2,202, forward strand.
CAGGTTTCCGTTCAGGACATCCAGGAGGTTGCAGCCAAGTACCTGAAACCTGATCAGGCAAATATTATTGCCGTTGGTAATGCCGAACAGTTAAAACAGAGCATGAAACGCTTTTCTGTTGATGGAATGGTCGAAGAACTGGATTATTATGGAAATCCTGTTCAAACAAGTGCGGTTCCTGCTGGTCTCACCGGTTTGGAAGTAGTCGGTCGATATATCGATGCCATTGGTGGCAGGGATAAATTAGAAGAAATTCAAGATATTACCATCAATTCAGGAATGTCGATGCAAGGCATGAATTTTGAGATAAACATCAGGCAGAAAGCTCCAAATAAAATGCTGCTTGAAACGCTAATGGGAGGAAATGTGATGTCGAAGCAAGTGTTTAACGGAGAAAAAGCACAAGTGACGAGCCCCATGGGAAGCCAGGAATTAAGCGGTAGCGACCTGGAAGAAATGAAAATTCAATCAACCTTAAACCTCGAGCTTTATTTTAACGAAATGGGATTTAAGGTTGAACTTAAAGGTGCCGAGGATGTGGATGGAAAACCGGCCTGGAAGGTTCAATTAACAAAACCTTCAGGCCAAACTTCGGTCGTTTTTTACGATCAAAAGAATGGTTTAAAACTTAAATCAGTATCGCAACAGGGACAAATGACCATAACCACCGTATACAGCGATTATCGTGAAGTGGATGGCATATTATTCCCTTTTACAAGTAAACAATCCGTTGGTCCGCAATCATTTGATGTAATAACAAATTCTATAAAAATCAATACAGGCCTCGACGATAAAATCTTTGAATTTTAATTCATTGTTTAATCTCACATAAAATAAGGTGCTCCATAAAGGAGCACTTTTTTTATGCCCTGTTCTGTCCATAACCAAAGCCCACATTCGCCCGGGGCAACATTTTGAGCGTTTCCAGATTGAAATACAAAGCGCCACCATCATCATTCATGCCTATTTGTAAACATTAAACACAAAATATAATCAGTTAATAATTGAAACCATTTTTAATTCAAAATTTGATCTCTTCTATTAATCAATATTTAAAATTTAGCCATTTGTATCTTCAATTTTAATTTGTTCAATTTTTCTAAATATATCTGAATCTAAAAATCAGAATGGACTTCCTCTTCAATAAAAATTTGTTTTGTTGGTCCTAAATTAATTTGGCTCTTTTACATAAATAGTATAAACTTTTATAAGTGTTAACAGGTAAATTTGCTTATTTGATACTTTATTTAGATTAATTCAAACATTATTTTTGTCATTTCATCTATTTTTGGCTAACGATTTATAAGAAATCACCATC
>CAYNTB010000283.1:3629-3847 GCA_964399905.1 uncultured Bacteroidales bacterium
GGTATTACAATTTTTAAAAAATATTTTCTATGGATTTTGTAAAAGTTTAATCCATTCAGAATCCATAAATATAATCATGATAATTTCACCTTAGCCTGCCATGCATTTCTATTGATTTGAATTCCAGATTTATACAACGTATTCCTTCATAACCAGCACGTACTGTAATATCAAATATCAAGTTTAAAATCTTAAAATTTTAATGATTAAATCGCTGC
>CAYNTB010000284.1:0-3826 GCA_964399905.1 uncultured Bacteroidales bacterium
GACATATTACAACCTGGGTAAAAGCCATGAAGCCCTTGATATTTTGTTAGAATCTACCAAACTAATAAATCCCAAAAAACCATTGTTCATTGCTACAAACATTTACTATCAGATTGGAATTATATATAAAAGCCTGCGGGAATTGGACAAATCGATCCAATATTATGAACAGACTATAAAAGCATATGAGTTTAATAATTATCCCCAAGAAAAATATGCAAGCGTATTTGTTGCAATGGCAAATGCCCATATTATTTTGGGAAATTATCATCAGGCGCTTCAGCTATTAACCCGAAGCATTGATATTCGCATCAAAACAAAGGATCCATTGATTATGTACGAATATTTAAGCAAGGCTTATGCATATGAACACCTCGATTCGCTACAGCAGGCTGATACATATTATAAATACGCCATCGATCTTTTAAAAAATAATTACGGCGATCAGGCACCAAAACTCCTTGCCCAGTTTCTTGTCCAATACGGTAATTTCAAGCTTTTTAAATTAAACGACATTCAGGGCAGTTCTTTAATTAACGAGGCAATCACAATCTATAAAAATCATTTTGGTGATAAATATTCCCTTTTGGCAGAGTGCTATGCCATTCTTGGCGATGCAAAAATTCATCTGAATAAAAGCCCAGATGATGCTTTAAAATTCTTCCAGGCTGCACTTATCTCAAACGATTCTGAATTTTCGGATACTTCTTTTTATCAGAATCCAAATTTAAACTATACGCTTTCAAAAAAAATATTACTGGACATCTTACAAAAAAAAGCAACTGCATTACAACTTAAAGCAAATGAATTAAAAAACCCCATTCGTAAATTACCTTACCTCAATTGTTTGCAAAATACATTATCCCTGGCAATTGAAACTAACAAAAGCATTAGCACTTCCTTTACCTCGCTTGACAGCAAATTAAAAATGAATGAGAATACAGAATTGCTCTTTTCAAAGCTTATCAGCAATTGCATTTCATTATACGAGCTAACGGGTGATAATCTGCATATCAACAACGCATACCAGTATGCAGTTGAAAGTAAACAATCCACGCTGAATGATTTAATCAACGAAAATGATGCAAAAATATCTGCTAATGTACCTTCTGAATTACTTCAAAAAGAAACAAAGCTAAAGCTACGAAGGGGAGAACTGAATGACAAAATAGCAAGTGGGGAGAATGATTCGTTACGCAATGAATTATTCATTCTGGAACAGGAAATTGCCATGCTCACAAAACATTTTGAAGATAATTACCAGAAATATTATGAACTAAAATATCAAAACAAACTGTTAAAGATCAAGGATATTCAACAGATGATTGAAAATAACCAAACAATTATTGAATATTATCTGGCGGATACGCTCTTATATGAATTTGTGATTACGAAAGACACCATTCATATTCTGAGCACTCACATCCCTCCAAATTTCCAGGAACTCATCAGAACGGTGTCGCTTGAATGTAATAAATCTCATTTTGAATTTTTTGATGAAACAGGATTTGAAAAATTCAAAGCGAATTCCTATAAATTGTATGAAATTTTGATTAAACCGCTGGCATCTCATTTAATGGATCAGGAAATCATTATTGTTCCGCATAAAGAGCTGCTTCTTTTGCCTTTCGAATTACTGATTACAGATGAATCAGTTGGAATCGACAATTACAGGAAGTTGCCATATTTAATTTTAAACAACCCAATCAGCTATTCCTACTCAACCTCCTGGCTATTCAACAGTAAACAAAAAAAGTTTTACAACAAAAAATTACTTGCAATCGTTCCATCATATGATATTGATATTGATTATGAAAATATTGTATTGAAAGAGAACCAATCCATTTCTCGTGAAAATCTGAAACCCATTCCTGCGGCCTTGGAAGAAGCAGACTATATCTTCCTGTTGTTCGACGGAGATATTCTTAAATCAGAAAATGCCACAGAAGCGATGTTCAAAAAAAATGCCAGGCACTATTCAATTCTCCATTTTGCCATGCATACAATTATCGATAGTGACAATCCAATGTTTTCAAAATTAATTTTTACACCAAATGTAAATGATACTTCAAACAAGGAAGATGACATGCTGAATACCTTTGAAATATTCAATCTCGACCTGAATGCACAGATGGTTGTTTTAAGTTCATGCAAAAGCGGTTATGGGCGTCTTCAAAAAGGCGAAGGGATCATGAGCATGGCACGTGGCTTTATCTTTGCGGGTTGTCCGAGTTTGGCAATCACATTGTGGTCCGTTGATGATCAGGCAAGTTCGGATTTAATGAAACAATTTTACAAAAATCTGAATTCAGGAATGTCAAAATCGAAGGCATTACAATTGGCGAAAACACATTATTTGAAACAAGCTGATGTCATTCATACACATCCACACTTTTGGGCCGCACACATTATCGTTGGAGATCCCGACTCCCTTCATTTTAGATATTTCAACACCAATCTGATCGTCATTATTTGTGTCGGTTTTATTCTAATTTTTTGCTTACTGTTTTATCGAAGATCTAATCAAAAGAAGAAACAATCGCTTCGGCCCTACAACTATAATAACCGCCATATTCAATAATTGAATTAAACTGATTAAATGCGGCTCTTTTCTGTTTTAACTTTATCAAACACAGCGCCTTATACCATTCCGCATGTTCAAGGTAGTATTGATCATGTGATTTAATTACGCTTTCAAATTGATCGATCGCGATACTTTCCTTACCCAATTCAATATAAATAATTCCCAAATAGAACCGGGCAGCAATATTTTTCGGATCATCTGTTATGATTGATTGAAATTGAATCGTGGCAATTTCATAATTATTCGTTTCATAATTAATCAATGCATCCTGATATTGCGACCCTGCCATCCCAATTTCAGAATCTCGACTTACATTCAATGAGGCATATTTCTTATAATAAGTCTCAAATATCTCATCCGGACTCAAAGATTCTGAATTCCGGTTCTTTAATAATGCTCCAATCGTAAATAATATAATTAGTGTTGCAGCAATTAATGAAATTTTTCCATAATTAATACTGCGTTCAGCTCTTAGGGGCTGGGTTAGATTCTGATGTATTTCATCCAATCCGATCTTGAAATTTTCAAGTTCATCATCCAGGATGGCATTATTCAAATTCTGTTGAAGCTCGAGTTCTTCTCTTAATTTTGAATTTGTTTTTAATGCTGTCTCAAAAGATTGCTTTTCTTCTGTTGAGAGTTCATCCATTAAATACATCTGTACCAATCTTGTGTAATTGGATTTTGTTTCCATTTTATTGCACTCCTTTATAGCGGGGATCGTTTTTAATCTGTTTGATTAATGATTCTTTACACCTGTACTTCTTTTTTCTGGCAGTTTCTTCATTTATAAACCCCAGCTCTTTCGCAATTTCGGCATGTGTTTGTTTTTCGAGAACCATTTTTATTAATTTTTGGCAAATCTTACTCAGCTTGTGATAATGCCATCTGAACAAAAAATATTGTGCGTTAGATTTATATTCTTTCTCAAATTCAATATCCACATCAACGTTTTCAACTTCATCAGGATCCAAACAGGTTTTGTTGGATACCTTTTCTCTTCTCAACTCTTTTAACCACAAATTTTTGCAAATCGCATATAAATATGTTTTAAACGTACAACTCAACTCAAATTCATTATTTCGAGTTTTCTGCAAAATGATCAGAAATGCTTGCTGAATTAAATCTTTGGCATCTCCGTCGAGTCCATTATTAAAATTAACGAACCGGGTTATTACAGGAAGATATTTTGCATAAAGTGTACTAATGGTTGTATGGAGTTATTTCCATACAGTTCGATCA
>CAYNTB010000285.1:0-3826 GCA_964399905.1 uncultured Bacteroidales bacterium
AAATCTGTTCTCAAATGCCATAAAATTCACTTCTTCAGGAAGTATTACCTTAAATATTTACAGGCCGAAAGCAAATGTGAAGCTTGAAAGAAGCGGACTTGACCCTTCAAATATGATTGCAATATCTGTAAGTGACACAGGAATAGGCATTCAAAATGACAAACTTGACCTGATTTTCGAAGCTTTTAAGCAGGCTGATGGAACAACCAGCAGAAAATATGGTGGCACCGGCTTAGGCCTGACAAGTTCAAGAAGTTTTTCAGAATTATTGGGTGGAGAAATTACACTTGAGAGTCAATATGGAAAAGGTACAACTTTTACCTTGTACCTCCCTCTTGCCTTTGATCATTCAAAATTAATTAAACAGGAAGAGAAGCCTGATACCACCAAGGCCCCAAAACTGCAGAAAGAAGAGCCTGTTGAGCAAATCCAGAGCCCCAAACCTTTAACGCTCAAAGAACCGAGCTTTAAGGATGATCGTTCAAGTATTGGTGAAGGTGATAAATTCATTCTCATCATTGAGGATGATGAAAATTTCAGTAAGGTACTTTACGATTTGTCACATGAAAGAGGGTTTAAATGTATGGTTGCCCTTGATGGCGAATCAGGTCTCCATTTGGCAGAGTATCACCTTCCAAGTGCCATTATTCTGGATATTGGATTACCCGGCATTGATGGATACGAGGTGATGGAGCGACTAAAAGACAACACCAAAACACGCCATATACCGGTACATTTTATTTCGGCATCAGACAAATCGATTCGGGCCATGAAACTCGGAGCCATTGGCTACCTGACAAAACCTGTCAGTGACCAAAAACTGGATGAAGCCTTTAAAAAAATAGAAACCCTGATCTCAAAACCAATCAAAAAAGTACTGGTTGTTGAAGATGATAAAATAATGCGCACCAGCATTATCAAATTACTTGGCGACAATAATATAAAGATCACTGCTGTTGATTCGGCAGAAAAAGCTTATGACTTATTAAAAAAGGAACCTTTCGATTGCCAGATTCTCGACCTTGGTTTGCAAGATATGTCAGGCTTTGATTTACTCGAAAAAATCAGATCAGACAAACAAATTATCGATCTTCCGATTATTATATATACCGGAAAGGACTTATACAAAGAAGATGAAGAAAGATTGAGCAAATATGCGGATAGTATCATACTCAAAGGGGCAAGATCCTTTGAACGATTATTATCCGAAACAACTTTGTTCCTGCATCAATTAGAATCGGAAATGCCTGAAAGTAAACGAAAAATGCTTCGACAACTTCATAATAAGGAAGAAATGCTGAAGGATAAAAACGTTTTGATCGTTGATGATGATATGCGAAATGTGTTTGCACTTTCGAGCCTGCTTGAAGACAAGGGAATCAAGGTTGTGGTTGGCAAAAATGGGAAAGATGGATTGGACAAACTTAACAAGCATCCTGAAATCGATCTGGTACTCATGGATATTATGATGCCTGAAATGGATGGCTATGAAGCTATGCAGGAAATCCGAAAACAAAAAAAATACAAAAAACTCCCGATCATTGCCTTAACAGCCAAAGCCATGAAAGAGGACAGGGAGAAATGTATTGCAGCAGGTGCCAACGATTATCTGGCTAAGCCTGTTGAAACTGAAAAACTATTATCATTACTCAGAGTGTGGCTATATAGCAAATAATGGATACAATTTTAGACCCCATAAACGATATCGTAAATATCGAAATTGAGTTATTCCTGGAAGCACTTTATCAGAAGTACGGTTACGATTTCCGCAACTACGGCAGGGCCCATATCAAAAGAAGATTACTGCATCGCATGAAACTGTCGAAGATGGAAAGTATTTCGTCCATGCAACATGAATTATTATACGATCAGGATTTTTTTAATCTCATCCTAAAGGATTTCTCGATCAATGTTACTGAAATGTTCAGGGATCCATTGTTTTATAAGCTCCTGCGCGAAGAAATAATTCCAATTCTTAAAACATATCCATTTATTAAAATTTGGCACGCCGGGTGCTCATCAGGTGAAGAAGTTTATTCAATGGCAATTTTGCTTAAAGAAGAAGGCTTATACGACCGGGCTCAGATATACGCCACAGACTTTAACACAAACATTTTAAGAAAGGCAAAAGAAGGAATTTATCCCATTAATAAGATTAGAGAATTTACGCAGAACTATCAGCGATCTGGTGGTACCAAATCTTTTTCTGACTACTATATGGCTAAATACGAATCTGTTATCTTTGACAACGAATTGAAAAAAAACATTGTATTTGCAGAACACAACCTTGTATCCGATAATTCTTTTGCTGAAGTTCATTTGCTTATATGCCGCAATGTTCTGATCTACTTTAATAAAGATCTTCAAAACCAGGTTATAAGATTATTAACTTCTTCAATTTTACCAGGAGGATTCCTGTGTCTGGGAACAAAAGAAACCATCAGATTTTCGAAAAACAATGATTGTTACAGTGTTGTGAGCGAAAACGAAAAAATTTTTAAAAAGAAACTGAAGCCTGATCCAAATTGTAATTAGTTTATAAAATGATTTATAAGGCAATAGTAATAGGGAGTTCCGCCGGCGGATTAAATGCACTCAGAACATTGTTGACAATGTTGGAGAGTAATTTTAAAATCCCCATAATTATTGTTCAACATACCAGCCCGAATTCTGACAACTATATTACGACCTATTTAAACAACCTTTGCAATCTGAATGTTAAAGAAGCTGATGAAAAAGAAAGAATCACTCCCGGAAATATTTATTTTGCTCCGCCTAATTTTCATCTGTTAGTTGAAGAAAATTTTACGTTCTCATTGTCGATTGACGAACGGGTTAATTTTGCTAGGCCTTCTATTGATGTTTTATTTGATACTGCTTCGTACACCTATAAAAAGCAATTGATAGGTATCATTTTAACCGGTGCCAACCATGACGGAGCCATGGGTTTGAAAAAAATTAAGCAAGCCGGTGGACTGACCATTGTGCAGGATCCTAAGACCGCAGAATCAAAAAATATGCCTCTCAGCGCAATTCAGGCTACAAATGTTGATCACATATTAAGCTTAAATGATATCGGACATCTCCTTAATGCATTAAATAAAAATGAATTGTAATAAATATTTCTTAAATTTATCGTCCTTCAAAGACTAATATAATTATTTATGTCGATTGCCAAACTTGAACATATTGATTTATATTACGAAGTTCATGGCACTGGTGAACCGGTTATTTTTATAGCTGATTTACTGGAAAGTTCACAATCATGGCATTTTATTATAAATACACTTTCAAAACATTTTAAGCTGATTTTGTTCGATAACAGGGGCATTGGAAAAAGTAACGGGATATCAGCATCCTTTTCGGTAATGGACATGGCTGGGGATACCGTTGCGCTAATGGATCATTTGAAACTAAAAAAAGCGCATATCGTTGGTCATGGTTTGGGTGGTTTTATCGGTCAGGAGATTGCAATAAACCATCCCGAAAGAGTTGAAAAACTAGTACTTGAGGCAACTGCACCCAACTCAAACCAAAGGTGCAATCAGTTACTCAAACATTTTCACAAATTGTTGGAGTCCAAAATAGATCTGAACCTCTGGCTTCGAAATTATTTCTTTTGGATTTATTCGGCCAAATTTTTAGAAAACAGTGAATTTATTGATGCCCTTATTGAATTTAACTTAAACTACTCAAATCCAAATTATGCCGATGCATTTAAATTGCAAATAAATTCCCTTGAAAATTTTGATTCAACAGAGAAACTTAATCAAATTCATTCCGAAACACTTATTATTATTGGAGAAGAAGACATTATGACGATTCC
>CAYNTB010000286.1:0-3819 GCA_964399905.1 uncultured Bacteroidales bacterium
TTTAGGAATGAGAGTCTGCTAATTGGCAGGCTCTTTTTTTTATTAAAAATGTTAATTTATTATAAAAATTAATGGTTTTCGCTTAATTTTTCACTATATTTATTGATGATTTTTTAACAAACAATCCTGCCTATGAGAAAAATGCTACTCTTTATTTTCTTCTCGGGGGTCATTTCATTCAGTTCTATCGGACAGGATATTCAGTTTTTTAATGATCAAAATATACAAATCCCGAATAACGCAAGCATCCAGATTTTTGGTAATCCGACTGATGACCAGATAAAATCCGTGGTATGGATCAAAAATTCAGGCCACGAAAATCTAACATTAGGGTTGAAAAAAGAGGTGATATCAGCGGTTGATGGAAGTCACAACTCTTTTTATTGGGGATCATCTATTGTGCAGAATGAGGCCCCGGATGTCCCGATGATTCTGGCACCCGATCAATTAAATAAAGATTTTGCAGCCATCTTAATACCCAATTACACTAAAGGCATACACCGAATCCGATATACATTTTTCGACACAAACAAACCAGAGAACGCTGCTTCAATTATCATCGAATTTAATACGCAAATGGTTTTCGGTTCTTTTAATGACAATCTTACATTTTCTTTATCCGATGCATATCCGAATCCGGCTGAATCAACGGTTTACTTCGATTTTACCCTGGAGCAAAATGTACTGGAGGCTAAAATTATTATCCGGACATTACTGGGTTCGGTTGTTGCAGAACACAACCTTGAAGGCCAGCACGGAAAGGCAAGCATCAATGTTGATGATTTTGTTGAAGGAATTTATTTTTATTCACTGATGGTTGATTCAGAATTAAAACTCACCAAAAAGTTAATCGTGCAACATTAATAAAAAAAAAGCCCCGGTTTCCCGGAGCTTCTAATTTATAAACCGAAGGCCTTTTTTATCTGATCCACATAATCAAGTTTTTCCCATGCAAAAAACGCAACATCTTTGTATATACGACCGTTCTTTTTAATGGTGTGTTCATCTTCATAAAAAACTTCCACTTCTTCGGTATAATGATCGCGTCCAAAATGCCCGTAAGAGGCAGTGGCTTCGAAGATGGGGTTTTTCAATCCAAATTTTTCAACGATTGAGTATGGCCGAAGATCAAATATCTCGCTGAGTTTTTTGGCAATGGTTCCATCCTTCATTTTTTTACCATCTTGATCTTTAACATGGGCTGTATTAAATGTATTGACAAATAATCCAACAGGTTGAGCAACACCAATCGCATAGGCCACCTGTATCAAAACTTCAGAAGCAACACCGGCAGCCACTAAATTTTTTGCCATATGTCGTGCTGCATAAGCAGCCGACCGATCAACTTTTGATGAATCTTTTCCGGAAAATGCGCCTCCACCATGAGCTCCCTTGCCCCCATAGGTATCAACAATTATTTTACGCCCGGTGAGTCCGGTATCGCCATGTGGCCCACCAATCACAAATTTACCGGTCGGATTTACATACAACTTATAATCATTTTTAAATAATCGCTTGATTCGATCAGGTAATGTTTTTTTAACCCTCGGGATCAATATTTTTTCGACATCCTCTTTAATTTTCGCCAGCATTGCAGATTCTTCGTCAAAATCATCATGCTGGGTCGAAATAACAATGGAGTCAATTCGCAAGGGCTTTCCTGTATGGCTATATTCAACGGTAATTTGAGATTTTGAATCGGGTCGTAAATACTTCATCTTTTTATTCTCACGACGTATTACGGCCAATTCCTGTAAGAAAATATGCGCCAATTCAATGGGCATGGGCATAAAATTGTCCATCTCATTAATAGCATATCCGAACATCATGCCCTGATCTCCGGCTCCTTGATCTTCTTTCCTACTTCTTACCACACCCTGATTGATATCCGGTGATTGTTCGTGTATGGCCGAGATGACTCCACACGAATTATGGTCAAATTGATATGCGGCATTCGTATACCCGATTCTTTTGATGACCCGTCTTGCAACGGTTTGAACATCGACATAACCCAGTGTCTTAACTTCTCCACTGCATATGGTGAGACCGGTTGTTACCATCGTTTCACACGCAACTTTTGATTCAGGGTCGTATCGTAACATTTCATCCAGTAAAGCATCCGAAATTTGATCAGCTACTTTATCAGGATGTCCTTCTGAAACTGACTCAGATGTAAATAAGTAATTCATTATTCAGTTTTTAAATTAATACCTGTTTTTGAAATTGAGGAGGTGGTAAAACAATTGTTTTAGCATTTTTTTAAATGTGGTTGCAATCAATCAAATTTTTCCACAACTTCATTGCAAATATACAAATTTTAGAGATATCGCTATGAATTTAAAGCTTTTTTGTCAGCTTCTGAAATACTTTTTCAAGTGTTTTTGAATGCTGGTTAAGAGACATAATAGAAAGATCCTTATTTAATGCAAAGGCCATAATTTGCTTTCTGATATCAATATCTTCACCGGATTCGAGTAACCAGGTATTATCCTTCAAGCAGCGTGCTTTTTTTACGCCTTTGATCGCATCTAATTCCTCACTGCTAACCTGGTTGCTAAACTCAACAATAATTGTTGAGTCCGCCGATTCTGAAGCAAGCATGTCCTTTGTAAGGCCATCAGCAACCAGCTTTCCATCGTCCAGAATGATCACACGGCTACATAATAATTCAATTTCCTGCATTATATGGGAAGAAAAAAGTATGGTTTTTTCTGATCCAAGTTCCAAAATTAAATTCCGGATGTCAACTATTTGGTTCGGATCCAGGCCTGATGTTGGTTCATCCAGAATCAAAACATCAGGATCGTGTAAGAGCACCTGGGCCAGGCCTACACGTTGTTTAAGTCCCTTCGAGAGATTCCCGATTTTTTTATTCAGATGTGCCGACAGACCTGCAATTTCAATCATTTCCTGAATGCGGTTTTTTTTGCTTTTGCCTAAATCGTAAAAGCCTGCCGAATAAGAAAGGTATTCGCTGATATACATATTGGGATATAACGGATTATCCTCGGGCAGGTAGCCAATTCTTTCTCTGACCTGAAGCAATTGCATTTCAACATCAAAACCGCAAATATTTGCATTGCCGGTGCTTGGATGTAAAAGGCCACTTAAAATCTTCATTAAGGTAGATTTACCTGCCCCGTTCGGACCCAGCAATCCAACAATTTCACCTGAATCAACTTTAAAACTCAACTCGTGTAGAGCAGGGATATTCCCATATTTTTTACCGATATTATTTAATATGATCGACATCGTGAAACGAAATTAATCATTTTAACCTCTGAATGGATAAACTTTTTATTTTTTCAAACTTTCTTAACCAATTGATATATTTTCTACTTTTGCAGCCGCTAACAGAAACATTGTCTGGGAAGAATTATTTTTTTCAACAAATTAGTGTTAGCAAATTTGTTAAATATAAAATTTAATTCTATTTTTGCACCCCGTTTTAAAAAGGAATTTTTGAAAAGACATTTCAATGGATACATTAAGTTATAAAACAATTAGTGCGAACAAAGCAACCGTCACCAAAGAATGGGTTTTGATCGACGCTGAAAATGAAACCCTGGGCCGTTTGGCTTCAAAAGCTGCCAAATTGCAAAGGGGAAAGTATAAATCAAATTTCACTCCCCATGTTGATTGTGGCGACAATGTGATTATTATCAACGCCGACAAAATCAATTTAAGTGGTAATAAATGGACCGACAAAGAGTATGTTCGCCATAGTGGATATCCCGGAGGGCAAAGAACCACCACTCCAAAAGAGTTGATGGCAAAAAAACCTACTGCAATGGTTGAAAAAGGCATTAACGGTATGCT
>CAYNTB010000287.1:0-3814 GCA_964399905.1 uncultured Bacteroidales bacterium
GTTGCATATTTTGAATCCCCAATCGGGATCATTGAATTAAAAGCCAATGCAACAGCATTGACAGGGCTTAATTTTGTCGAAGAAAAAATATTTTCAGAAACTCACACACTCATTTTAGTAAACGGCATCAAACAACTAAATGAATATTTTATAGGAAAGCGGACCATTTTCGACTTACCTTTACATCCTGAAGGAACGGATTTTCAAAAAAAAGTGTGGGATCAACTCTTAAAAATCCCATTTGGTGCAACCAAGTCCTATCTCGATATTGCTCATTCAATGGGTAATCGGAAAGCCTTGAGGGCTGTTGGAAATGCCAACGGAAAGAATAAAATATCCATCATAATCCCTTGCCACAGAGTAATAGGAGCCAATGGTGCGCTTATAGGATTTGGCAGTGGTATCTGGCGAAAAAGATGGTTGCTCGATCACGAAAAAAAATTCATTCAGGCTAGTTTATTTTAAGTATCAAAAAATGAATGAAGAACAAGTCAATGGGATGAACCCCAAAGCAAACTTTGGAAACAAAATTCCGCAGCAAGCTAATGAGAATTATACCACTACCTACTCGTCCGACGCAGCGGAACGCGAAAGCGGATTAAAACAATTTTTAATAAAAGAGTTGGGCTCACTTCCTTATAAGGATCAGAAAATTATCAAAGAAGCCGGAACGATACCCCATGATTTGCTTGATAAACTGATCCTAAAAAACAGCAAAAAGAAAAGATTTAATAAAATTATGTTATTTGTCCTTGGAATCCTGCTTTTACTCTACATGATACTGTCATATTTTTTTAAGGAAGAAAGTCTTCCGTTTACACTTTTTGGGTTCATTGTTTTAATACAAACATCACAACTTGTCAATCATCCCGATTATATAAATTATTCTAAAAAAGAACTGATTTACAATATCTTCAAAACTTACCACTCAACCGATAAAGAAACATAAATCATGACAAAAACACACTCCTTCCACATTCCGGTTATGGGAATTGGATTTACGATAGACACACCATTAAAAGTTTCTAAGTTCGGAATTGACTCGGTAATCTCCCTTTTGGATGACATCCTTATCGAAAAACTAAGAAAGATGTACAGCGAGAAATTTGAGATTCCTTACCAGGAAATTACAGAAAAAATTTCAGATTTCAGGGCCAAAAGGATTACATCATATCTCAACCTGATCAACAATCTGGCCGAGAAAAAATTTGAGGAATTTAAAAACATTACTGCTGATAAACTTGATGAAGTAAAAGAGTATTTTAATATGCCCCTCGACACTTCGGCCCTGAAGCAAGAATTTGATAAACTCACTTCAAAATATTTCAATATTGCTGAAATCAAAAAATGGCTCAACGAAAATCTTTCGATGGGGAGCATCGATGTAAATATCATGACCAAGGTCGACAAGGATAATTACATCGGCAAGGAAAAATTGCCCAGCGAATTCAATGATGCCCATGCCGCACTCCGGGGATTTGCCAACAGCAATTTATCTTCGTCCATTATCCTTTCGGCAGGTATGGACCCTGGACTGTACACATATATTGAGCAATTCAACGATTTTTACCCGAATGAAAAAGGGCATATAAAAAAGAAAATCGTTCTAAAAGTGAGCGATTATCGTTCGGCCCTTATACAGGGCAAGTTTTTTGCCAAAAAAGGATTATGGGTTTCCGAATACAGAATTGAATCGGGGCTTAATTGTGGCGGACATGCTTTCGCCACCGAAGGCCATCTTTTGGGCCCGATACTGGCACAGTTCAGGGATCAACGGACAGAATTGATAACATCGATCCATGAGATTCTGATCAAAGCACTTTCGGCTAAAAACATGAATATTCCGGAAAATCCTCTCCCCTTGAAGATTACTGCCCAGGGAGGAATAGGAACTGCCGAAGAACATCAATTTTTAATTGAACATTACCAATTGGATTCTGTGGGCTGGGGAACCCCATTTTTATTGGTGCCCGAAGTTACCAACGTTGACGATGATACCTTGAATAAATTAATTGATGCCAAGGAGGACGATCTTTATCTGAGCGATATTTCTCCTTTGGGAATACCTTTCAACAATCTCCGCGGAAATACCAAAGATTTCGAAAAACTGAGCCTGATCAACAAAGGAAAACCCGGAAGTTCCTGCCCCAAAAAGTATGTGGCAGCAAGCAATGAATTTACCGAAAAATTTATCTGCCTGGCTTCACGACAATACCAGCAAAAAAAAATAAAGCAACTCGAACAAAAAAAATTATCTGCTCAGGATTATTTTAAAGCTTTTTCAAAAATTGTTGAAAAATCGTGCATTTGTGTCGGGCTGGGAACTTCTGCCTTATTATCAAATAAACTGGGAACCAAAGTTGAAGGGGAAGGCGTTTCTGTTTGTCCGGGTCCGAACCTGGCCTACTTTTCTAAAAAAATGAGTTTGAAGGAAATTTCTGATCATATTTACGGGAAACTGAATGTTATAAGCAGAACTGATCGCCCGAATGTGTTCGTTAAGGAACTGAACATTTATATCGATTACTTAAAAAATAAAATTGAAGAAACCAAGGAAGCAATGACCGCAAAACAGGAAAAATATTTTGAAAGCTTTGCCAATAATCTGAATGAAGGAATCAAATATTATCAGGATATCTTTGGTGAACTCAAAGATAAATTTGAAGATAAAAAATTTGTGATATTGAATGATTTAGAATCCTGCAAAGCGAATATTCAATTATTGCTTTCAAAATTAACACCTTTGGCATTGCCTCTGGATGTTGAGCACAAACCAAAAAAAACAGGAAATTGAGATGATGATTCACATCAATAAAGAATTGACGGACCCATTGATTTCACGGGCAAAAAATGCTGCACGGAAGCGAAAGAACCACAATTTCCACCAAAATATGGAAGAGCGGGTTCACCGCATGATTCATGCTTCGAATCCCGATACTTATGTACAGCCCCATAAGCATGAAAATCCTGATAAAATTGAGGCTTTCATTCTATTAAAAGGCCGGGTGGTTGTGATTGAATTTTCAGAAACCGGAGCAATTATTGATCATATTGTTTTGGATCACAAGACAGCTAATTATGGCGTTGAAATTCCAGCCAAAGCATGGCATACACTGATAACTTTAGAAAAAGACAGCCTGATTTACGAATTAAAAGACGGTCCCTGGGATCCTGCTGACGATAAAAATTTTGCAAAATGGGCACCTGTAGAAGGGAGTCCGCATTGTGGGGAATATAACAAATCAACGCTTCAAAAATTGAATCTTTTATAAACCCGCAAAATCCCCTATTTTTGCATTTTAATTAATTATTACAGCATGGCTCAAAAACCTTCAATACCCAAAGGAACCCGTGATTTTTCACCGGAGGTAATGATCAGAAGAAACTATATTTTCGATACCATCCGCGAAGTTTTCAGATTATATGGCTATCAGCCCATTGAAACGCCTGCAATGGAAAACCTTTCAACCCTGATGGGAAAATATGGGGAAGAAGGAGACCGCTTATTGTTCAAAATTTTGAATTCGGGCGACTTTGTAAGCAAATTAAATCAGGAAGAAAAATCGGAAAATGACTCTAATAAATTTGCGACCTATATAACAGAAAAAGGTTTAAAATATGATCTAACAGTACCTTTTGCCCGTTTTGTGGTACAACATCAAAATGAAATTACCTTCCCGTTTAAACGTTATCAAATTCAGCCCGTTTGGCGCGCCGACCGACCACAGAAAGGCCGTTATCGCGAATTTTTTCAGTGCGATGTGGATGTGATCGGAAGCGATTCGCTGCTGAACGAAGTTGAGCTGGTTTTAAT
>CAYNTB010000288.1:0-3796 GCA_964399905.1 uncultured Bacteroidales bacterium
AACCTCAATACGTTCCATATCGTAAAGTTCCAAAACGCCACTGCTGGCTTGGGTAAGAGGAGCATTGTTCATAAACAGTGAAACCCTCGGCTGGGCATTCGGGCTGACTTCATCGCTGCTTAATCCACGTATAACGAAATTCGGATGTTGATTGCTTTGAATACGAATATTTAAACCGGGTACAAGGCCTGCAAACTCATCCAGATTTTGAATATGCAGATTTGTAATGGTTTGGTTGCTGATGGCACTTACACTGATTGGTACATCCTGAATTTGTTGTTCTACTTTTTGCGCAGAAACAACAACTCCCTGCAGATCATAAGCTGTAGGCTCAAGCACTATGTTTAAAATGTTAGCCCCTTCTTTAATGGTGGTGTTAACTATTTGCGATTGATAACCGGTATAGCTGATTTTGATTGTCAATGCACCCGCAGGGACATTTTGTATTTCATATTCGCCAACATTATTTGTAATTGTGCCGTGTTTGATTTGTTCCGAAAAAACATTTACTCCGGATAATGGCTTTTGTTGATTATCTGTAATTAAACCTTTAAGAGATGTTTTGGATTGTGAATGAACCAGTAAGGTGCTGCATATTAATAACACCAATAATTTGAATTTAAGCATATACAATTTTTTTTGCAAAATTGATCATTTCAAAAATTAACGACAATTTTTGCACTGTTAAATAAATGTTAATAGGTGATGTTAGTCTAATTTTGGACTCAGCAAAAGTAAAACCTTAGATTCAGATTTCAAATTTTTTTGTACAGCTTTATTCACTCAAATTTAAAGGTGTCCGATTGGCCATGTTGGTGCAGCTTTAACAACAGCTTTTTTAGTGAATTCCTGTGCTGAGGTCTTTAACTTAACCTGATAATTTCCAATGCGAAATTCTCTTCCGAACCAAATGCTTTTATGGAATCCGGCAGTCTGATCAATTTTAAGATGCTTTATTGATTTTCCTGATTCATCCAGAATCTCTATTTCTGCCGAAGTATCGTCTGACTTTAGGTAATAATAAATAACCATCCCGTTTTGTTCATTAGAGGTAAAAGTGTGTGAATCGCCAGAAAGTTCATAATTACCCCAATATGCCCGTTCTGAATAATTTCTAACGGGTTTGGTCTCTATCTCAAAAAGCACCGCTTCCTGGTTCAAAGTGTTTTTATTTATTTGTTGCAATAAGGAAACATCAACGATAAAAGCACCCCGCCCGTAAGTTCCAACGATCAAATCATTTTCGTCCGGATGTATCTTTAAATCTTTTACCGCGACAACAGGCATGTTATTCCTGAAACTTTGCCAGTGATCTCCCCCGTCAAATGAAATAAAAACACCCTCGTCGTTTCCAGTGTATAATAAATCTTTTCTTTTTGGATCTTCTGCTATTACGTTCACCGTAGCGGTAGAAATACCGTTCGTTATTTTTTTCCAGTTTTTTCCATAATCAGTGGTTTTGAAAATCATGGGCGTAAAGTCATCATTCCTAAAACCTGATTTACAAACATAGGCCGTTCCGGCATTATGTGGCGAACTGACCACCCTGCTCACCCAATAATCTTTAGTTCCTCCCAAAACACTGATTTTGTCAGTCATTTCTTCCCATTTATTTCCGGCATCTTTAGTCAGGTGTATTCGTCCATCGTCCGTGCCCACCCAGATTAGTCCAGGCTGCAAGGGTGATTCAGAAATGCTGGTGATGGTGCAATACATCATATGCCCCTTGCCAGCAATTTTTTTTGCATCGTTTGTTGTAAGGTCGGGGCTTATTTCTTCCCAATGTTCACCCTGATCACGGGATCGTAAAAGCATTTGACCACCCGTATAAATTGTTTTAGAATCGAAAGGTGAAATTTCCAGTGGGGGAGTCCATGGAAAACGATAGGCCGGATGGCCTTCTTTCGCTACCGGTTGAATATTTATTCGTTCCCCTTTTTCCTGGTCAATTCGTAAATGTCCGCCAAATTGTGTTGTTGAATAGGCCCATCTGTTATTATTGGGATCGACTTTGGTGTACATTCCATCCCACATGCCAACAATGTTCCAGTCTTCAACACCGACCTGTCCCGACCAGGAATTTGAGGGCCCTTTCCAGGCTTCATGGTCCTGAAGTCCAAGATAGATATTATAAGGGTAGGCATTGTCTGTTTCAACCATATAAACTTCTCCCAAAGGAATGTGATATTTGTGGTTCACAGTAATGCCTCCGTCAAAAGTTTCGTACAGGCCGCCATCGCTGCCAAACATCATATGCCGGCCATCATTTGGGTCGGCCCAAAAAGTCCGGTAATCACCAAACATATTTTTGAAGAGTTCGCCCTGTCCCCATTGACAATTGGGCCAGGTTTTTCCTCCATCACGTGAATACAACAATCCGTCGCTGCTAACAAAAATTTGATCCGGATGATCGGGGTTCACCAATATTTTATTGAACGAATAGGCGGCTTTTGCACTTACGTTGCAACTGTCGGTATTCATTTTTCGCCAGTTTAAGCCATGGTCATCCGAACGGTAAATTTCCCCGCCAATCATCTGGTCGAAATAAGGATCCCGCATTGCATTGATCTCCACATTCTCGTCTATAACGATACCCGGCTTTGGATTTAAGTTTTCAACAACAGCATAAACAATTTCCGGCTGATTATAACAAAGCGCCAAACCAATTCGGCCAATATTACCTGTTGGTAAATTATTGTGCAGGTTTTCCCAGCTTTCTCCTCCGTCTGTACTTTTGTAAATGGCCGAATGCGCTCCACCGGCTTCGTAATGCCAGGGATAGCGATATTTTTCATAAGCAGCTGCATACAAAACATCCGGGTTTTTCGGATTGATTATCAGATCGATGATGCCGGTATTTTCATCAATAAATAAAGTTTTTTCCCAACTCTGACCACCATCCCTGGTTTTAAATACACCTCTTTCTTTATTAGGAGTGAATAAATGACCCATTGCGGCAACCCAAACGATATTAGGGTTTTCTGGATGAATTATGATGGGTTTCATCTAAACCTGTATATTCCCAGTTTTGACCGCCATCTGTCGATTTGTAAACACCTTTTCCTGCATGTGAGCTTCTGGCTCCGTAGGCTTCGCCAGTCCCTACCCAAACATGATCGGGTTGACTTGAAGATACTGCAACAGCACCTATGCTGCTGATGCCCACATCATCAAATACCTGGAAAAAAGTCGTGCCATTGTTAATGGTTTTCCAAACACCTCCATATCTTCCGGAAACATAATAGGTGTATTTGAAGTCCGGATTGTTGGTTTGTGGAATTGCGATTGAGGAAATCCATGCACCGGTCCTGTGTGGACCAAGGTTTCGGTATTCCAAAATTTTAAATTCTTCCTGATCAAAGTATTGTGCTTCGGCACCTAATAAAATGAATAGGAAAAGTACGGTGTAAAGAATATTAATGAACCTCATTTGATGATTGTTTAAAAATTGAAGTAAAGATACAAATTCCAAACGCAAAACTAATTCCATTAATCACCATGCTGCAATGATGAAAATCGATTTTTTAAACGTTTGGTTTAATAATTATCTAATTGAGGGCTTATTGAATTTTTATGAAATTCGGTTTGTTTGCCAAATTATTCATTATAAAATAACATCAAGACTATCCATGAGCGCGATTACTGTTTTCGGTATAAAGTCTATCTTCTTCAATAATACATTTAGCAATAAAGCCACTTGAATAATCTCTATGAGCAAGGCTATTTGATATGATTTCTCTCAATATTGCATCTCTCACACTAATACTCTGGCTACCCTCAAGTACAAACGGATCAT
>CAYNTB010000289.1:0-3792 GCA_964399905.1 uncultured Bacteroidales bacterium
TAGTACACCCTAATAAATAGATATTAAAAAACAAGGCTTTTTATACCTTGTTATTTCTTTTATAACAATCCGTAAAATAAGGAAGCCTTAAGAAGATATCGGAAGCAAGAATAAAAAAGCAAAGAAATGGCATACACTTCCACCCAATATAAAAAGGTGGAATATAAAGTGGAAAAAAGGAATGTTTCTTTTTAAATAAAAGATAACACCTCCACTATATGATAAGACTCCGGCCATCAGGAAATAGAGTGAAGTATTCGGCACATTTTTTAAAACGGGAACAATGGCAATAATAATTAACCATCCCATGCCAACATAGAGCCAGGCAGAAAGATTGCGCCATTTCTGACTGTAAAACCACACCTTAAACACTACACCTCCAATGGCCATGGCCCAGATAAGCCCAAAGATAACCCATCCAAAAGCACCCCTAAGCGAAACTAAGGTAATGGGAGTATATGATCCGGCAATCAAAATATAAATGGAAGAATGATCAAATTTATTGAGTTTGTATTTTTTTCTTAAATTACTAGAAGAATGAAACAAAGTAGAGGCCAGGTACAATACGATCATGCTGGCCCCGAAAATCGAGAAACTAACAATATGCCAGGCATTGCCATAAATTGCTGCAAAGATTACCAACAAACTCACACCTGCAACAGCCAGTCCGATACCAACCCCATGTGAAACGCTATTCGCAATTTCCTCAGCTTTCAGCAATTTTTTAGACTTTCCCATTTTTACCACCGATTGTTATAAATTTTTGAGCAAAATTAATCATAATGAAAGATATTCGCTAAACTTAATGGGCCAATAATTGGATAATAGTGATTAAATTCGCATTTAATTTCAATTTTAAAAATGACACAATACACCGGCGAATACGCTGCCTTGCTCACCGCTTTTTTTTGGACCATTACCGCCCTTGCTTTTGAAGTTGCCACCAAGCGTGTCGGAACTTATTCGGTAAATATGATCCGTTTGAGTTTTGCATTTGTGATGCTTGCAACACTTTCTTATTTCAGAAATGGCTTCTTTTTGCCATTAGATGCCGACCTTCATGCCTGGGTATGGCTTTCGGTTTCAGGACTTGTAGGTTTTGTGCTGGGTGATTTATTTTTATTTGCCTCCTACCCTATCATTACCTCCCGCATTGCCATGCTGATTATGACCCTGGCACCTCCATTAGCAGCAATATTAGGCTGGCTGATACTTGGAGAAAGCATGAGTTTTCTCAGTATTATAGGTATGTTGCTGGTTGTCGGAGGTATCGCTCTGGCTATTTGGAGCAGGCCAAGCGGGACCAAAAAAATGAGCTTAAACTTCCCGCTAAAAGGGATTATTTTTGCTGCCCTCGGGGCAACCGGTCAGGCTGGTGGCCTGGTCTTAAGTAAATACGGCATGCGCAGTTATGATGCATTTTCGGCGACTCAAATCCGTATTATAGCAGGTGTATTCGGATTTGCAATCATTGTAACCATCCTGGGCAAATGGAAAAATGTATTTACAACTTTCTCAAACTTTAAAGCCATCAGCCGAATCGGGATCGGATCTGTATTCGGACCATTTTTGGGGGTTTCTTTTTCGCTGATTGCGGTACAAAACACCAGTGCCGGAATTGCATCGACTTTAATGTCGATCGTTCCGGTGATTATTATTGTTCCATCCATCATCATTTTTAAACAAAAAGTAAGTTTAAAAGAAATCATTGGGGCTGTTATCAGTGTTGTAGGTGTAACACTGTTTTTTATCTGATTTCTGGTGTTAAATTTTCATAATTATTCAGTTTATGCTTTTAAATTCAGATTAAGTGCTTAATTTTATTAGCCGATACGAATAACCCAATTACTGCGATTAAATTTGATGAAATTTATACGACTCATAAGCCTGATATTTTTATTCCAGATTATTAACATCGGTGTTAATGCGCAGCTTCGTACCAATTTTCTTCAATATGGCAGTGTTGACTTAAGGAATGAAAAATACCTGGAAGCCATCGGGTATTTTAACCAGGCCATTCAACTGGAGCCAAATTCATACTACGCCTATTATCTGCGGGGAATAGCCAAATTCAACCTGGATGATATAAGCGGTGCCGAAATGGATTTCACAACGGCCATAAACCTGCTGCCCTATTATTCTGATTTTTTTCACAACAGGGCCAATGCCAGAAGCATATTACTCAGATATGAAGATGCATTTAAAGATTACAAACGTGCACTTGAAATCGACTCAACAGATGCCTCTATTTATTTTGACAGGGCAAAGACCTATCTAAACCTGCAAAAATATGATGAAGCAATCGCAGACTGCGACAAGGCAATTTCATTAAAATACAATCATGAAAGTATCTATATTTTAAGGGGAAGTGCAAAGGCAGGGGGTAAATATTATGATGATGCCCTTCAGGACATGAATCTGGTTCTTGACTATAATCCGGATTATTTGCTGGGATACATTCAACGCGGTAAAGTTTTTATTGAGCTTGAAAAAGCAGATTCCGCCATCATGGATTTTGACTTTGTATTGCAAAAAGAACCGAAAAACTCATATGCACTTTTTAACCGTTCCCTGGCACTGATGCGAAAGTCGGACTATGATTCTGCACTCAAGGATCTGGATGAAGTATTAAAAATATCGCCATACAATTCTTACGCTCATTTCAACAAAGCGATCATCTATATTTATCAGGACAAAAAAGCAGATGCCACCAAGGCGTTTGATGAAGTGATCAAAATCAATCCCAAAAACATAACCAGTTATTTTTACAGGGGTAAACTTAAATCTGATTTAAAAGACTATAAAGGTGCGCTTGACGACTTTAATAAAACCATCGAAATACACCCCAGTTTTTCGAATGGTTACCAGGAACGTTCGATCATTAAAAGCCGCATGGGACTTTTTGATGAAGCCGAGAAAGACTACAATAAAGCCGTGGAACTTGGGAACCTCACCGATTTGGAAACCGAAAACCTGACCCAGGAAAAAATAGCCTATCTGAACAGTCTTGTACAGTTAAGCGGAGAATTTACAGAAGTAAAAGAGAATGATGAACGTCCACAATATCAGTATTTTGCCATCGATATGCTCCCGATTTTTCAGCAAGTACCAAAACCAGAATATAGGGATACTGAAAAATATTATGATGCCTACAAAAAACTTCAACTGTATGATCAGGCACTTATTAGCCTTTCAAACAATCCTGTGCAACACAATGTTCAAAGTATATCTATTGAAATTGAAAAGCTTTCAACACAGATTGATTCTTCGAACAGGCAAACTGCGGATTACCTGAAACGGGCAAACCTATATGCTTCAATCCAGAACTTTAATAATGCTTTTGAAGATTATGAGAAGTCACTTGAACTGGACTCCACCGCAATTATGGCCTATTTTTCGAGAGCCAACAGTAAATTTTATTTAACGGAACTCATCAAATCAATTGGTTATAAACAGCAGGCCGTAACAATCAGCACAGAACAGAAAAATACTGATGAAGAAGTTGACAATTCGAACAAACAATACCTCCTTGAAGCCATCGAAGACTACAATAAAGTGTTAAAACTTGATCCTGATTTTCCATATGCTTACTATAACAGGGCCTATGTTAAATGCCTGATCGGCGAATATCAAAGAGCTGTGGATGATTTTACATTTGCTATCCAAAAAAACGGCAACTTTTCTGAAGCTTTTTATAACCGGGGTTTAATACTATTGTTTTTAAACGAGAACAAACTTGGATGCCAGGATTTGTCGAAGGCTGGTGAACTTGGGATTTCGAATGCTTATGCC
>CAYNTB010000290.1:0-2059 GCA_964399905.1 uncultured Bacteroidales bacterium
TTTTATAATAAATCCAATGGGTGTTCCGGTCGTTTTTCCTTCAAAAATGCCTGATAAAAATTCAACCTTATCATCTTCGGAGCGCGGAGTGGTTATCGCCGATTGTCCTGGTTTACGACGATCGAGTTCTGACTGAATAAATTCCTGATCAATTTCAATACCAGCCGGACAGCCATCAATTACCCCGCCAATGGCCAAACCATGAGATTCGCCAAAGGATGTAAATCTGAATATATTTCCAAATGTGTTTCCGGCCATACATAGAATTCTAATGGATTCTGGATCACTAATTAAATTCTGTATTATTGATCACCTTAAGTTTTGCTTTCATCAGCGACAATTCCTTTTTGGCATCATCAATTTTTTTCTCAAATTCTGCTTTGAGCAAATTAGCATTTTTTGAATCAGCCAGAAAACCAACATTGTTTTCCCACAAATTGATATCCTCATTCATTTTGTTGATTTTATTGGTGAGGAAGTTGCGTTCTTTATAAATCAAATTTCTGGATTCTGGGCTTTCGCTCATTTTCTCTATTTTTGATTTATAATTAATGGTGTTGATTTCACCCTGATTAATTTTCAAATTTTCCAGATGGGCATTTATCGCTTTTCTGAAATTTGCCTGAAGCTTATCTTTTTCTTTAATAGGAACATGGCCTATTTTCATCCACTGCCGCTGAAAATCCTTAAAAACTTCCAGATTTTGCTTTTTATCTTTTCCAAACTTATAGTCCTGGATCTTTTTTATCAGTTCTTTTTTTGCTTCAAGGTTATTTTCTTCATGAACATGTATGTTGGAATAGAACTCTGCTTTTTGTTCAAAAAACTCATCGCAGGCTGCCCTGAATTTCTTCCAAACCTTATCGGAATATTTTTTGGGTACAGGGCCTATCGTTTTCCATTCTTTTTGAAGATTAATGAGATCGATAGTTGTTTTTTTCCAATCCTGACTATTCTTTAATGACTCGGCCTGCTGGCATAAATCAAGTTTTTTATTGTAGTTGTTGAGTTGTTGCTCTTTAAGTTTTGCGTAAAAATCCTTTTTATTCTCAAAGAAATTGTTCAAACCTGTTTTAAAACGCTTCCAAATTTCATCATTATGTTTTTTGGGTGCGGGTCCGATGGTTTTCCACTCAGCAAGCAGCTTATTTATTTTTGCTGTGTAATCCTGCCATTCTTTCAAACTTGTCAATTCAGTTTCCAAAAGTTCGTCAGCCTGCTCGCACAGCCTGGTTTTTAATTCCAGATTATTCTTTTGTTCTTCATGCAGATTTGAATAAAACTCTCTTCTGCGCTCGTTTATTTTATCAGTTGCCTGTTTAAATCTCTCCCAAATATCTTCTTTTACATCCTGTGGCACAGGCCCAATTTTCTTCCATTGATCGTGATAATTCTGTAATTCTTTAAAGGATTTAATAATAGAAGGTTCCAATAGTAATTCTTCGGTTTTTTCACAAAGTTGCACCTTCATTTCAAGGTTTTTCTTCAGATCAAGATCCCGTAATTCTTTATTTATCTTAACCTTATCGAAAAACATTTCGACCAGAAAATGATAACTCTGCCACAAATTATTAATTTCTGCCTGCGGCACAATTCCTACATCCTTCCACCTTTCCTGTAATGCCTTAAATTCATCATAGGTTTTCTTTAAAGTTTCTTCGGAATTGTTGAGTTCCTTTAATTCTTCCAGAATTTGTTTTTTTATTTCCAGGTTTTTCAACTTTAATTCTTCCTGGGCTTTATTAAACCTGGCTTTATTTTGTTTGTAGATATCGAACAGAACTTTGAATTTTTCCTCGACTGCATCAGGCACATGCTCATATTCATCCGGATTTCCACCTCCTGCAAGGAATTCATCACGCTTTTTATTGAGAATAATTTTATTCTCTTTTAAAAAGGCAACTTTTATAAGAGCAATTTCTTTTTTGATTTTAGAAACATCCTCTTCATTTACGATTTCTGCAAGGGCATCAATCAGTTGCTCACGGTTAAATCCCTCATAATTTTTAACATTTTCGCCTTTATCTTCTTCTTCAATTCCCAAATCAGTTTGAACCTC
>CAYNTB010000290.1:2069-3789 GCA_964399905.1 uncultured Bacteroidales bacterium
TTGCAATTCTTCATCAGGCTCAATATCTTCTTCAGCCTTAACTTTTTTGGTTTTTAACTTTTTTTCAGGGGAAGCCGATTCTTTCTCTTCCGGTGAAGCTATTTCTGCTTCATTTTTGGTGGGTTCAACTTGTGCTTCTGTCTGATCATTAGTAGCTTCAGCATCTGTAAGTTCTAATCCAGCCTTTTCGGGCATTGTGTGTTCATTTTCCATAATCCTGTTTTTAACAGTTGAAGAATTCTTTTTCCGATTTATGCCGGAAATCCGATAATGTTCAAATTATTAACGTACAAAATATAGCGTTTATCATATCTGTTTTTCCCAGACTATAATAATTGGTTCAACTTGAGGTGCAAAAATAATAATTAATTGCAATGTCAAAAAAAGAATCTGTTTTTATTTAGATATAAGCTTTAATTTCATTCAGCTTATTCAAGTGCAAACTTATTAAAGATGATATACCCGATATTAAATATTACCGAAAATGAATTTTTTCCTTTATCGTAATAGTTTAACGATAAGCTGATTGGACCAATTGGGGTTTCGTACACAAAGGCCATTGAACCTATAAATGATCGGGTGTCAAATTCTTTTCCATAATAAGCAAGTGAGCTGGCCGGATCGTTCATGATATTCTTAAATGGCTGAAAAAGATAAAATTCGGTTCTTAAATCTATTGATTTATTAAGAGGGAAAATTTCTTTAACACCAAGTGCCAGATAATTATTCGCCCTGTAATTCGGCAAAAAGAGGGTAGAACTTTCGGGAATTGGTTGAAACTGCTGGGCAGCTAATATAGTCGCGGTATAATTATTGAAGAAATTTTTATTCGACAAATATATTTCTGCATAGAGTCCGGTAACAGTGCCGGCAAGCGAATTAAAATATACTTCCGAAATACCTTTTAACTGCAAATAATAATGCAAACCTGAATATTCATGCCTCACGGGTGATGTGGAACCCGGTTTATGGTCTTCCTTCCCAACTACATATTGCATCGACATATAATGCCTGGCACCGTTTGTTGGGTATTGAATACGATTTAGGGTATTGTATTCAAAACGTATAAATGGTGTGATAAACGAAAATTCCGTTTGATCGGTGGTGTCGCTTCGTAAAAAATAATTGGTCTGGTAATAATCATCTCTTATTTTTCCGGAAGTAAGACCTCCTGATAAACGGGTTCTGTTTGACAGAGGAATCCCAAATTCTGACTCACCGTAATATTCGTTTCTGATCAGGAAAGAAGGGGTTTTATCTTCAACAAAATAAGTTGAATTTTTAAAATAATCCCTGGTATGAAGCACATAGGTTGCCTGTAAAAAATAAGGCAATCTGGAAGGATAATCAATGCGTGCATTTAATCTGACACCGCTATAAAACCTGCCGAAATGAACTCCTAATTTATAATTTGAAGAAGTGGATGCAAAATGATTAAATTGCAAGCCGAGATATGCTTCATTAACTGATTTGGAGGAAACATTTCCGCCAAAATCGGCGATGAAACGATCTGCTTTCTTAACCCTTAAATTCAACTGATAATATCCTGAAATTGAATCATAAATAATAGACGGATAAATGGACGAAATGTTGTTATCTGCAATCAATTTATAATATTCATGTTTCAGCTCATTTAAATCTAAATGCCCTTCTTTGCGTTTAATATGCCTGTTAATAAAACCTGACTGATAAATAGTACAACCCTCAATACTGATTGAAT
>CAYNTB010000291.1:0-2538 GCA_964399905.1 uncultured Bacteroidales bacterium
CAGTATCCATCACTTACCCAGGCTGACCTTCAGCATTGCAGTTATATTAAATTGCAGCTTCCTACCAAGGAAATCGCACGGATGTTAAATATTGATCCTAAATCAGTACAGGCGAGTCGTTACCGGATCAAGAAAAAAATGGGGCTGCCAATGGAAACCGATTTGAGAGAAGTTATAGAAACCTTTTAAGTTCCGATTTCAGTAAATTTTCCGCATACATCAAACTCATTCTACCCCGTTCATTAAAAAAAGCTGCAAGGTTAAACCCTGCAGCTTCTTAACCATTTATTAACTCAAATTTTCAACCAGATGAAATCTTAATTTCTATTTTCTTTGATAAGATTGAGAAATATTTTTAGCTCTTTTATTCATAAATGATTGTGAGTACAGATGCGGCGGTTCCGTCAATGGCTTCAGCTTCCCTTCCGGCAGAAGAACTGGTAACTCCAAGGCTTACACCACTCGGGGCCAGAATAAAAACCATACTGTTACCTGCTGACCAATCTGATCTGTTTACAATTGCCTGAACAATACTGGCAATATCCGACGTCCTTTCTGCTGCGCCCGCATCTCCGGCATTTAACCATGGTGGTACGCTCCAAACCACATTTTCCTGTGTTTTGGATCTGGTACTTACATTATAAAAATCTTCGGTGAATGGGAGCGCGTTCCCAACATTTTCACCATAAATTGTCATTTCACAAGGATCCGATCCGGTAGCATCGCAAGTAAACTGAATATTGGCAGATAAAATATTCGCATTGGCTGGTATATCAATATTATTAAATCTTAAACCAAGTGTTTGCACGCCCTGTTCAATACCATCCTGGGTCCAGGTATCATATTCACCAATTTCCAGGTCGCTGCTTTCATTGGCCATGGCACCATTTAAAGCTCCTTCTTCTACATCGTCCCACGATTCTGTAATTGGCACCGAAAAATTATGAGATTCAAAAACCTCAAATAGAAGGCCATTTGATTCTCTGTCTCTTGTAACGGTTACTTCGCCGGTTGTTGCACCAGCAGGAACAGAAGTTGTAATGGTGGTTTCGGTAGATGCAGAAACAGAAGCCTGCACTCCATTAAACTTAACGATATTGTCGGATGGATTGCTACTAAATTCTGTACCGCTTATGGTAACAACATCCCCAATTTTACCCCTGACAGGGCTTATTGCTGTGAGGGTAGGCGTGATGGGTTGAATGATGGTGTACGCCAAACTATTGGTGGATGCCTTGCCGTTTTTAATGACGGTGAGTTCACCGGAAGTTGCACCAACAGGAACAACTGCAATAATTCTCGAAATATTGGCTGCTGTGACTGTTGCCTCAATCCCATTAAAACTAACTGTATTTTGGGCCACTGATGAAAAATATTTACCTGTGATTGTAACCTCATCTCCTTCCATTGCACTGCTGGGAGAAACTTCGATCAATGTGGGTGCGAGATTATCATCCCAAATCGTATCTTCTTTTTCATCGCAGGATCCCACAAAACCAATCATGGCAATTATACTCATTATCATGAGCGTAGTTTTTGTAATGGTTACTAATTTTTTCATATAGATTATTTTTAATGATTTAGGTTAATTTTCTGATTTGTTAAGCATTTTTTCAAAGTTTAAATTTACTTTCAGAACGAATCATTTTAAAACACAGGTGCTGGATAAAACCCCTACATGATATTATTTACTATCTATAAAACTACTACGACAGGCATATGATGTTCGACAAATGCTTTAAACTCAACCTGAACAGATGAAATAATGCTAATTTTAATTTTAAACACTGCCCCATTGACTATTTAGAAACATTCCATCGTTCAGATAATTCGTTTATCTTTGCAGTCAAAATTTTTAACGCATGTTTCAAAATAATACGATCAAGGGTTTTTCAAAACTTAGTAAAGAAGAAAAACTCGAACTGGTAAGTAACTATTTTAACGACTCGAACACAGCTATAGACGAATTAAAAGAATTTTGGCATCCTGATCAACGAAAACAAAAACTCTTTGATGAGTTCAGCGAAAATACTTTATCCAATTTTTTCTTTCCTTTCGGCGTGGCACCCAATATGACCATCAACGGGAAAAATTATATGGTTCCCATGGTTATCGAAGAAAGCTCGGTGGTTGCAGCTGCCTCAAGCAGTGCAAAGTACTGGGCCGAACGTGGCGGTTTCAAGGCAAAGATCATTTCAACCGAGAAAATCGGTCAGGTACATTTTTTATGGAATGGAGCACTTGAAAAACTGAACAAACATTTACCCGCCCTCAAAGAAGAATTCATCTCCGGAACCAAACAAATCACAGCCCGGATGGAAGAGCGGGGCGGAGGCATTAGCGGTTTTGAATTTTTAGATTTTACATCCGAACTTGATCATTATTTTCAATTAAAGGTAACTTTTGAAACCAAAGATTCGATGGGTGCTAATTTTATCAATTCATGTTTGGAAGAATTTTCCAGTCTTTTAAAAAAATATTTTACCGATCATCCTGATTTTTCAAATGGCGAAAAAGATTGCATGATCATCATGTCGA
>CAYNTB010000291.1:2548-3785 GCA_964399905.1 uncultured Bacteroidales bacterium
AGATTCGATGGGGGCGAATTTCATCAAGTCATGCCGCGAAGAGTTTGCACAAATTCTGAAAAATTACCTGCTCAGCAAGCCTGATTTCAGTTCAAGCGAAAAAGAATGTACCATTATCATGTCCATTCTTTCAAATTACACCCCCAATTGTTTGGTTGAAGCTTCCGTTGAATGCGAAATTCCCCGCTTAAAAAATGCCGATATTAATATGGAAGCTGAAGAATTTGCTTCTAAATTTGAGAAAGCAGTCCGTATTGCACAAATAGATACTTTCAGGGCCACCACCCATAATAAGGGTATTTTTAACGGAATCGATGCCGTTGTTTTAGCTACCGGAAACGACTTCCGGGCCATCGAAGCCTGCGGGCATACTTATGCCGCCCGTAATGGAAAATACAGAAGCCTGACAGATATCAGTCTTGAGAATGGTAAATTTAAATATACGCTCCGGATTCCTTTGGCACTGGGCACCGTTGGGGGTTTAACCAAATTACATCCACTGGCCAAACGTTCCATGGAATTATTGTGCATTCCAAAATCCGAAGAATTAATGATGATAGTGGCCGTTTCAGGACTTGCTAATAATTTTAATGCCATTAAATCACAGGTAACAAAAGGCATTCAACAGGGACATATGAAAATGCATTTATTTAACATTCTGAACCAGTATCATGCAAACGAGGTTGAAAAATCACAGGCTGTTGAATATTTCCAGGATAAAAAAGTTTCGGTTAAAAAGGTAAGTGATTATTTGGCAAGTATTCGCGGATAAATTCAACTAAGCGTGCAACAAAAGGAGTTTTATTCGAATGGGAAATTATTGATCAGTGGAGAATACCTTGTTCTTCATGGTGCCAAAGCTTTGGCTGTTCCGCTAACAAAAGGCCAGAACCTAAAGGTTGAGCATCTACATTCAGATCAGGAACCGAAGATATTCTGGCGAAGCATGCAATATGATCAGCAATGGTTCGAAATGGAAGTTTCATCCCAAAGCTTTAAAATTCACCACACCTCCGACATTGAAATAGCCAACCGACTAATCAGTTGCCTGCAAAAAGCAAGGGAAATGAATCCTGTTTTTCTGACGGACAGCGTAACAACAAAAGCAGAAACCAATCTCACATTTAACCGTGAATGGGGGCTGGGCTCCAGCTCAACCCTGATCAACAATATTGCAAACTGGGCAGGGATTGATGCTTATATACTTCTCGCACTGACTTTTGGAGGATCAGGCTTC
>CAYNTB010000292.1:0-1533 GCA_964399905.1 uncultured Bacteroidales bacterium
GGCGCCGGTGGCAACGCCTGCAATCAGGTCAATGGTTCCAAATTCATTGTTAATCAATTCAGAGAGTTGTTGACGGATATAATTTCTTATCTTCGGATAAGATAATGTAATCCTGTTGTCACAATAAATGGGTGATTTTAATCCCGAAGCCCATGTAAACGGATTAGCAATATTTAGTTTAATTGCTTTAATTTGTAATAAGGATTCGGAAACACTTTTTGCTACTTCTTCATTAATTTTCATTTTGCAAATGTATAAAGTTTTTTATCTGGCTAAAGAAATAATTTTTGCTCAAAGCATAAAAGACCTGGATGTAAAGGCAGGTGATATGGTTTTTGAAAACCCGGATAAAGAAGTAATTACTGCTATTTGCAAGCAGTTTGTCAGTCAACAAGAAACGAGTGGAAGAATTATTTTTTTATCAGAAAAAGGTGCTGATTTCATCTTTAAATTATTTAACGAAGCCTTTGAAAATATTGATGCGGCAGGCGGATTGGTCATAAATCAGCAAAACTTATTGCTGATGATCAATAGATTTGGCAAATGGGACCTGCCGAAAGGTAAAATTGAACAAAATGAATTACCGCCCGTGGCAGCGCTCAGGGAAGTGATTGAGGAAACCGGAATCATTGATTTGAAAATCATCTCCTCCCTACCGGCGACTTATCATTTATTTCACCTCCATGAAAAACTCATATTGAAGAAAACGCAATGGTACGAAATGTCGTGTAATGATGAAAAGACACCTGTACCGCAAAGTAGTGAAGGGATCAGGGAGGCAAGGTGGATGAACAAGGAAGAAGTTAAAAGTATTTTGGACAACACTTATGATTCTTTATTAAATCTGCTTGAATGGTATTTACTAAAATGAATATTCAGAATTCGTATATTTGTTAAATTAAGTATGAGATCATGAAAGGCGGATCCTTTAAAAGCGGGATAGAAAGAATAAAAAACTCATATTTGGATTCGATCCTGAGATTCTAATATAATTATTTAAGCATGAAGAAGGTAGCTGTTTTTCCCGGGTCATTTGATCCTATTACAAGAGGTCATGAGAATGTGATCAAAAGGGCCGTTCCACTTTTTGATGAAATTATTGTTGCCATTGGCAAGAATTCTGAAAAATCAAACTATTTCGACCTTAACCAAAGGGTAAACTGGATCAAAAAAGTTTTTAAAGACTCGCCGAACATAAGTGTTCAGACATATTCGGGGCTTACAATTGATTTTTGCAGAGAGGCAGGAGCCGGGTATTTGTTGAGGGGTTTGCGTACCTCTGCCGATTTTGAGTTTGAAAGAAGTATCGGCCATGTAAATAAAAGATTATTTCCCGAAATTGAAACTGTATTTATGCTTACTGCACCTGAACTTACACCCATTACATCTTCTATTGTAAGGGATGTTCATCGTCATCATGGAAGTATATTACAATTTATACCCGAAGCTATACATTCAGATTTTCAATAATTTAGAATTTATTAATACGCATAAAATGATTAAAAAATATGTGTTTTTTACCGCTTTGGTTTT
>CAYNTB010000292.1:1543-3784 GCA_964399905.1 uncultured Bacteroidales bacterium
ATTGGTTACACTTGTGCTTCCTGCTGAGGTTCTACCCCTTTTCGGATAAGCTGAAAATGCCGGGTATTATACCATCAAACTTAAAATCTATCAGGATTATTTATCAATGCTTGAAGAAAGCCTGGATGAATGTGTAGTTCATCCGGATGGAACATTTCGTTTGAGTGCTGAATTAAATGAAACTCGCCTGGCCTTGCTGAGTATTGGATTTCAAGAAGCTCTGATTTATCTTGAGCCAGGGAAATCATACGAATTATTAGTTAATTATGATAAAACCAGGGAACAAATTACGTTTGTAAATAAACCTTATTTGCAGTTACAGTTCAGAAATCTGCCTTCGGATGATTTAAACATGCAAATGGCTGAATTTAATAGCAGGGCAGATCAGTTTTTAATTGCAAATTTTAATCGCATTTTTAAAAGTAAAAATCGTATGGTGATCAATGAATTTCGAAAAGAACTGGAAGAAACTTTTCAAAATCCATCACCCTACCTGAATGCATCCATTCATTACCGTTTGGCTTCGATCGAATATTCGTCAGGGCTCATAGAAAAGGCTGCATTATATGAATCTTATTTTAAGAATCATAAAATACGCTATCATCACGATGAGTATATGGCATTCTTTAGGCAGTTTTTTGAAAACTATTTAAGTGAGCCCAATATCTATTTTAACAATCAGGAACTTCTGAATGCGATTTATAAAGGCGCCGGATTAAAGGCCGTAAAATCACTTTTAGCAAAGGATGTGGATGTGGACGATCCAATATTAAAGGAATTGGTGTTGATAAATGGCCTGCGTGGATTGTATTTTAAGGCCATCAAATATCAGGCAGAAATTTTATCGCTACTCATTGAAATTTCAAAAGAATCAACCATTGCGGCCAATAAAAATATTGCTGAAAACCTGGTTTATCAATTGAGTTATTTAAAACCCGGAACCATAGCTCCAAATATTGAATTGAGCGATTTAAATGGGAATACATTCCAGCTTAATGCAGAAAATCAAAAAGCCACTTTTTTGCACTTTTTTACCTTCCCATGCGCTAGCTGCGATCAGGAAATGGATAGTATCTCAGTTTTGTACGAAATGTACAAAGATCGGGTAGATTTTGTAGGTGTGGCGATAAATGCGACTGTTTCCAATCTTAAAAACTTCCTCTCCGAAAAAGGATATCAGTGGAGCTTTGTTTTGTCAGAAAATCCTTTCGAACTTGCTGAAATATTTCAGTTAAATGTATTGCCTTCATATATTTTGGTAGATGAAAAAGGGATCATTAAAAAGAATCCGGCACTTGTGCCATGGGAGGGATTTCAAGGTGCTTTTAAGTTGGAGTTCAGATAGGCCTGACCCGAAAAAATCCCCAATCATCAAATATTAATTATTAAGAATTTTAACCTACTTTTGTTAAAACATCAATCAAAGGCTTATTGTGAGGTACAAAGCCATTAAAGATTAATTTTTGCTGACGATCTGTCATAATTTATGAAGAAATTGTTCAGGAATGATTATTGATTGTTCAGTATCTTAAAAATATTATTTTCTATTATGCTAAGTGCAATAAAAAATTTACTTGGAACCAAATCAGACAGGGACTTAAAGGAAGTATCACCTTATCTTAAAAAAATCAAGGATGTTTATCAGGATATTTCCAAATTATCGAATGATGAACTCAGGGCCAAAACGGTCGAATTCAGGAACAGGATCAGGGAATATATTGAACCCGAAGAAAAGCAGATTGCTGAATTAAAGCAAATGATTGAGAAAGGCGGATCAACGATTCATGAGAAAGAAAAAATCTATGAAAATATTGATAAACTTGAAAGCCTGAGCTATCAAAAAAGTCAGGAAATACTGAACGAAATTCTACCTGAAGCATTTGCGGTTATTAAAGAAACTGCCCAGCGGTTTAAAGATAATGATAAAATTGAGGTAACGGCTACACAGATGGACCGGGATATGGCAGCCAAACGTGAAAATGTCAACATAAAAGGTGATAAAGCCATTTTTAACAATAAATGGATGGCCGGTGGAAACATGATTACCTGGGATATGGTTCACTATGATGTTCAGTTGATCGGAGGTGTTATATTGCATCAGGGCAAAATAGCTGAGATGGCTACGGGTGAAGGTAAAACCCTGGTGGCTACTTTACCTGTTTATCTGAATGCGCTTCCCGGCAAAGGGGTTCATCTTGTAACTGTTAATGATTACCTGGCAAAACGTGACTCCGAATGGAT
>CAYNTB010000293.1:0-368 GCA_964399905.1 uncultured Bacteroidales bacterium
AATGGTGTATAAGGTGGAATCATTGGCGGTCTGCCTTCAGGGCAATATGCCAGTTTGGAAGGTACCAGCCATAAGGCCTTGCCACCAACCCTCATATATTTAATCGCTTCGTGCCAGCCGTCAATTATTCCCGGTTGATCAATGGTAAACTCCAATGGTTCATTTCTGGAAAATGAAGAATCAATGGTATCATTTGCCAGGGTTGTAAGGGTATAGTGCACTTTTACATTATCACCACTGATTGGAATATCACCCTCCCCTGCTTTTGTTTCAATATAATATAAGCCGCTTTCCGAAGGTTTAGCATCGAAATTATTTTCGTTCAGGTATTTTTTGATGTCTGCCTGTTCCTTTTCCGCCAAGGCTTT
>CAYNTB010000293.1:469-1475 GCA_964399905.1 uncultured Bacteroidales bacterium
TTGCAGCTTTTTCTTTTTCGTATTCTGCTTTGTTTCTAATATCAACTACTTCAATTTCATAGACTAAGGGTGTATATGGGCCCACGCTTTCTCCTGCACCGTTCGCTCCAAATGCCAGGCTTGAAGGAACAATCATCATGGCTTTACCTCCTTTTCTCATCTGTCCAATTCCTTTATTAAAGCCTTTGGTATCGAAACGGGTTCCGTATTCAAAATCGATCAATTCACCCTGATTGAGTGTTGAGAAGAGTGTATCACCGCTTGTAATCATCAGCGTGTAATTCATCATTACAATTTTACCGGAATCAACTTTTTGGCCCGTACCTTTTTTCAGTTCAATAAAGTATAAACCTTCCTCGTCGGGTAAGTTTGTGATATTATTTTTTTCAATATAATCCTGGATTATGCCGCCTTCTTTCTCCTGAAGTTCTTTTAGTTCTGCTTCTCTTTCAAGTTGGGCCTCTTCCTGTGTTTGAAATTTTTTCAGCATTATATTAAAATACATATAACTTGTTGAATCCAGATATGAGGGTAAACTGGGTGCTCCGGCTGTTACATAAAAAAATGAATCGGCCTTGATAATAAAGGATGCACTGTCGCCAACTGATAACATTGAAATACATTCGTAAATATCACCCCTGTATTGAGGACCCTGCATTAATAATTGAAATGGTCTGGTGTTCTCATAGCTATTGAATAAAAGGCTGTCTTCAGCTTTGTATGACATTCCCAGGGTCAAAACATCACCAACAGCAGGTGATTCAGAATCTTCATTTACATAAAATTTATAGTATATCCCGCTGTCGGTTTGTTTATAGCCGGAAAACTTTGAACTGCAGGCAGTAATGATTATAACTGTCATTATCCCTGATAATGCAACAAGTAATATTTTTTTATTTGTCATTATAATTAATTTGGTTGTTAGAATAAGTATTTCAGTGATCAGAATAATGCCTGCGAAGTTAATAAAATAAACATTGATTGCCTATAAAGCAATCAGGCTTTT
>CAYNTB010000293.1:1521-3781 GCA_964399905.1 uncultured Bacteroidales bacterium
GTATCATTCACCGATCGAATTTCATCTGTATGTTTTTCAAGTAGTTCGGTAATTCGGTCGATGGTTTTTTTCATGGACTCATATGAATTACCACCCGCGGCTTTCCGATGTCCACCACCGTCAAAGTATTTTCTGGCGAAATCATTCACTGAAAAATTACTTTTCGACCTGAATGATATCCGGATAAGTTTATCCCTTTCTGTCAGCAAAATGGCCAGGTTTACCTTATCAATAGAGCGCGCATAATTCACGATCCCTTCCGTATCTCCAACCTGATAATTGAATTTTTCCAAATCTTTGTTAAACAAATAGATATAAGCAGTTGCAAACTCCGGTAGCACAACCAGTCGTTGGCTTAGGCAGAAGCCTAACAAATTCAAACGATCTTCAGAAAATGTATCATAAATAAGTTGATGGATCCGCTCACCATTGATGCCTGTTTCAATCAGCCTGGCAGCGATCTGATAAGTTTTAGGATGATTGCAGGAATAGCTGAATGAACCGGTATCAGTAATAATACCAACGTATAGAGCCTCTGCTATTTGTTGATTGATCATTTTTTCGCCACCGGCACAGCTTATTAAATCAAAGAGCAATTCGGAGGTGGATGAAGTTTTTGTGGTTGAATAGCCCAGGTCAAAATTCTGATCGGGTTCAAGATGATGGTCGATCAGTATTTTGGTACCTTTAAATCCTTCTAATACGGCCTTCATTTCGCCGGTTCTGTGAAATGCATTATAATCAAGGCTAAAGAGTGTTTGTGATTCGTTGATTAACTGCCTGGCTTTTTTTGGCTCATTTTGATAAATAATTATTTGGTCGCTGCCAGATAGCCATTTCAAAAATCCCGGAAAATCATTCGGGATAATAACATGAACGTCCAGTTTTTTTAACTTAAGAAAATGATACAATGCTAATGAAGATCCGATGGCATCTCCATCCGGGTTTTTATGGCTTGTAATAATAATTTTTCCGGCTTGCTTTGATATGAATTCTGATATCTTATTTAAATCGTTATAATTCAATATGTTTAATGGTATTTGTTTTTTTGTTAAATCAAAAAGTTTGCGGTAAAAATACTATAAAATATTTAATTACTATCTGAATAATTTTATTTGTATTTTTGTTTATAACATTAATGATTACAGCTTATGCAAGGAAATAGAACTTTTACAATGATTAAGCCAACAGCGGTAAAAAACGGTCATATCGGATCCATTTTGGCAAAAATTAATGAAGCAGGATTTAAGATTATTGCAATGAAATTAACCCACTTGTCGTATGAACAAGCGGAGGAATTCTACAGGGTACATGAGGGGAAACCTTTTTATGCCGACCTCTGTATTTTTATGTCTTCAGGGCCAATTGTAGCAGCAATTATCGAAAAAGAAAATGCCGTTGAAGCTTATCGTGAGTTAATCGGAGCTACAAACCCTGTAAATGCAAAAGCTGGAACGATCAGGAAGCAATATGCAACCTCCTTGCAGGAAAATGCGGTACATGGGTCAGATTGCGATGAAAATGCCCTTATCGAAGGTAATTTCTTCTTTTCCGAACTCGAAAAATTCTGATTATTCCGGGAAATATTCTTTAAAGGTTCCATCCGGGAAAAATATTACGATTTTACTGGCAGATTTTCCGCCGGCCAATGGAATTGTTGTCTTTTCAATTCTATCCGTGGGTTCTTTTCCACTTTTTTCTACTTGAACTTCTTTTAAATCTGGGACTGATTGAAACTCCTTTTTAGTCTTTTCCAGTGAGCCAGAATCAGAAGAGTCTTGACTAAACAAACTTTCTTTATGTGCATCATTAACCATTGAACCCTTTCCAAGTATCAACCAATCAGAATTAATATCAGGATAAGCATTTAAAAGCTTTTGTATAAAATCCAGGCTGGGTTTGTTCCTTCCGGATAAAACATGTGAAATACTGGAGCGTTGCACACCGATTTCATC
Organism: uncultured Bacteroidales bacterium; assembly: GCA_964399905.1. Lineage (GTDB taxonomy): Bacteria > Bacteroidota > Bacteroidia > Bacteroidales. The sequence continues at coordinate 3,477 of CAYNTB010000293.1, forward strand.
GGCAAACCTGGCAGAAGTAATTTTATAAAACTTAAGAATTTTATTGATGCGCTCAGTCATTACATATCGTTATAAGTTACAAATGTAACATTTAATTAGATCACATGTGTAAATAGTATGAAATTACATTTGTAAATACGTAAGTATTATAAAAAATAATATTTGTTTTATATATTAAAACCTTCTATTAACAGTACTTATAGTGAATTTATCTTAAAGATGTAATCTCAAAGGAAAATAGTTAAATATAAACTTCAGGTGTACAATGTTAATGTATGATAATTAAATAAATAAGTAATTATAAT
>CAYNTB010000294.1:0-3189 GCA_964399905.1 uncultured Bacteroidales bacterium
ATCCGGTCTTAACTACCATCAAATATTTCCGCGACGAATACGAGGCACATATCCGCGACAAAAAATGTCCGGCCAAAGTTTGTACCGGTTTATTGACTTATGAAGTTGATCCGGAAAAATGCACCGGTTGTACCGTATGTGCCAAAAATTGTCCGACCAATTGTATTGATGGCGAGCGCAAGCAAATCCATTTTATCCGTCAGGACGATTGTATCAAATGCGGTACCTGTTATTCCAAATGTAAATTCGATGCCATCAGGCTTTCATAATAATTGAATTAAAGAGACTTAGAAAATGAGTGAACGACTAAACGTAATATTAAACGGTCAGATTATTCAGGCAATTCCCGGAGAAACCATATTGGAGCTTGCCAATCGCAACGAAATAGAAATCCCGACTTTATGTAATGACCCCAGGCTTGAACCTTATACATCCTGCTATGTTTGTGTTGTTGAGGTTGAAGGAATGAGGGGTCTGCAGCCTTCCTGCTCCACCAAAGTGGCAGAGGGCATGAAGATTGAAACCTATAATGAGAAAATTAAGAAAGCACGCAAAACTGCGCTCGACCTGATGTTGAGCAACCACTATGCCGACTGTCTGGGGCCCTGTACCCAAACCTGTCCGGCAGGGGTTGACGTTCAGGGTTATATCTCATTAATTGACAAAGGTCATTACAACGATGCCGTTGCCCTGATCAAAGAAACCAATCCATTGCCTGCCATTTGTGGCCGCGTTTGTGTGCGCCCATGTGAGGCTGCCTGCCGAAGAAACCTTTTAGATGAAGATGCTCCGGTAGGAATTGATTATATGAAGCGGTTTGCAGCGGATTACGATTTGGCTTCTTCAACCAAATTTGTTCCCGAAATTAAAGCTTCAACCGGAAAAAAAGTAGCCGTAATCGGTGCCGGACCGGGTGGATTATCTGCCGGATTTTTCCTTCAAAAAGAAGGACATCAGGTGGATATTTACGAATCTGCACCGAAAGCAGGTGGATGGCTCAGGTATGGAATACCCGAATATCGTTTGCCAAATGATTTACTTCAAAAAGAAGTGGATAATATCACCGACATGGGTGTGAATATTTTTTATAACCAGAAACTGGGCGATAACCTTCGTTATGCCGATCTGGATAAAAAATATGATGCCGTTATCTTAACCATCGGTTCGCAAAAAGGAACCCTTATTGGCTGCGAAGGTGATGATGCCCAAAATGTATTTTCAGGGATTGTTTTTCTGAAAAACATGGAAATGAGTGGCAAGAAAGCTGATTTCACAGGCAAAAGGGTTGCCGTAGTTGGTGGTGGAAACACTGCCATGGACTGCTGCCGCACCGCCCGCAGATGCGGAGCCGAAGAAGTGTACGTTATTTACAGGCGCACCGAAAAAGAAATGCCGGCCAACCCCATCGAAATTCATGAATCAAAACTGGAAGGTGTTCAATATATGTTCCTTACCAATCCTTCAAAGGTTAATAAGGACGAGAACGGGGTACTGAAATCTGTTACCTGCATTAAAATGGAACTGGGCGAACCGGATGCTTCCGGACGAAGAAGGCCGGTTCCGGTTGAGGGTTCTGAGTTTGACCTGGAGGTGGATTATATACTGGCTGCCATTGGCCAAAAAACCGTGGTAAACTTCCTGGATGAAGTAAATGCCACAACCAAAGATGGTGAGCTGAAACTGAGCCGCTGGGGCGATATTGATGCCAATCCCAAAACTTTGCAAACAGGCATTCAGAAAATGTTTGCCGCAGGCGACGGGGTGACCGGACCGGCTACTTTAATCGAAGCTGTAGCCCAGGCAAAAATTGCTTCCCGAAGCTGCGATCAGTTTTTAAAGGGGAAAGAGGTGAAACCTTTAAAGAAAGAATTTGTTAGTAAAAAAGATCATTTTAAAACACAGGAAAAAGAAGATTATAAAGACAAATTCGCATGCCAGCAGCGTGAAGAAATGCCGACCATTCCGCCTGATCAACGAATGAACTTTAAAGAGGTTGAACTTGGATATGACAGCGAAGAGATTGCACGGCACGAAGCACAACGCTGCCTCGAATGCGGCTGTACCGAAGTTTTTACTTGTGATCTGAAAAAATATGCTACCGATTATGAGGTGGACCAGCAAAAATTTGCCGGTGATTACCGCGAATATGAAGTTGACTTTCGTCATCCTTATATCGAGATCGATTCCAACAAATGTATTTTATGTGCCCGCTGTGTACGCATCTGTAATGAGGTTGTCGGGGCCAATGCTTTAGGCCTCGTAAACCGTGGATTCGATACTTTTGTGGCCCCCGCCATGAGCGACAAATTGCAGGATTCAAATTGCGAATCCTGCGGATTGTGTATCTCAACCTGTCCTACAGGAGCCATTACCGAAAATGTATTGTTTAAACCGGGACCTGTTAAACTCGAAGATGCCAAAACCATTTGTAATTATTGTTCAGTCGGTTGCGAGATCAATCTCAAAAACCGAAACGAATTTGTAATGAAGGTTGAAGGCAGCAACGGAATGATCAATAAGGACGGAAATATCTGCAAGTACCCGAAATTTGGATATCAGTATTTGAATGACAATAAAAGGCTGACCCAGCCCCTGTTGAAGAAAAACGGGAAATTCGAACCCATTGGTTTTAGTGAAGCCGCCCAGTTAATGGCGAAGAAAATCAAAGCGGTGAAAGCCGATGAAAACATTTTCTTTGCGGGTGCCAGACTGACCAACGAAGAACAGTACATGGTTCAGAAACTGGCACGTGCCGGAGCCAAAACCCATCAGGTATCAAGCTTCCATTATCTGAATGAGCAAACCGCTTATCTGCATAATTGTGAAGCCAATGTGCCTTTCGAACAATTAAAAGATGCCGGTAAAATTTACCTCATCGGTTCCGAAATCAATAAGGACAATGCCGTGCTTGGCTTTATGATCAACAATGCTCAATTTAAAAATAAAATAGCGGTTGAATTGGTAACGGTGCATGAGGATAGCAGCATGAAACGCAAGGTTGACAGCAGCCTAACCATCAAATCATATTATCATTTTATAAAAGCGGTTAACCATTATTTGCTGAGCAACGGACTAGAAAATGCCATGTTCATCACCGATCGCTGCGAAGGTTTTGCTGCGTATAAAAACAGTCTGCTGGCTGAAAGTTATGGCGACCTGGTTCAGAAATCAGGCGTATGTTGCCCCGAC
>CAYNTB010000294.1:3199-3775 GCA_964399905.1 uncultured Bacteroidales bacterium
TAGTTCCTGCAATGATTTATGGATCTGATTTAGTTAAACCGACCAGATTGCTGAATTTGCCAAAGCCTATAACAACGAAATGAATGCAGTGGTGGTATTTTCCGAAAAAGAACTCTCGGCACATGCTTCCACCGAATTATTTAATATGGCCATTATTACCGGCAAACTGGGTAAAACCGCCAGCGGAATTATTGCATTGAAAGAAAAAAACAATGCGCAGGGTATTTTTGATATGGGTGCCGTTCCGGCTTATGGAACCGGAACCCAATGTGTGGATGATGCCGATTTTCAGCAACGCATGAAAACAGTTTGGGGCATTAACGAATTACCTGAACTTAACAAATCGTGCATGCTGGGCGCCTTAAGGGAAAACCCGTATAAAAACCTCTTTATTTTTGGCGAAGACCCAGTGGGTTGCGCCATTGATAAAGCAGAAGCAAATGCATGGATGCAGAAGGCTGAATTTGTTGTGGTTCAGGATTATTTTATGACCGAAACCGCAAATGCTGCCGACCTGGTATTACCGGCTACCCTACCCGTTGAGATGGATGGAAGCTTTACAAATACCCAAAAAGT
>CAYNTB010000295.1:0-3765 GCA_964399905.1 uncultured Bacteroidales bacterium
ATTTACACTGTCTTCATATAAAACAGGCATTTCTTCATATAGCGTTGTTATCCGCGATCCGTTTAAAATGGCTGAAAGCACCGGATAGTTAGCACCAGGGTTTGAAGGCACAAATGCCCCATCAAGTAAAATATGACGGTGATCGTTCCAGTAGCCGAACCAGTATCTGATCATATCCAAATGTTCATCCGGAATTTCTGCCAGTTTAACCGAGAGTTGGGGGACAGAGTACAAAATGTTGAGAATCTGCAGAGCTGCAATTTCAACGGGTTCTTCCTTGCGCCAGATGAACATATCGCTGTGCACTGCTGTATTTCCTGCCAGGATGCGTAAATTGGTGGTTTCAATCCGGTTGGCAACTGCATTATTGGGTGCATCAACGCCGCGGAACATATTGCCGTATTTACGCATAACCGGACCAATATAGGGTTGCCTGAACTCAATGAGTATTTTGGGGTTCAATTCGGTAAGCCGGCTTGTAACTTCTGTCATTAAAGCATCTGTGGCATCGTTTACACTGGCAAAATCGCGTCCATCTTCTGCTGTCAGTATGGTTTCGTCATCAGCCGTAAAACGTCCGATAAAATCGAGCTTGAATCCATCCACTTTCCATTGTTCCATAGCCTGTATATAAGTGTTTACAATGAATTCGCGTACTTCGGGGTATCTGGGATCCAGAACCCAGGTACCCTGGCCGTTCCAGTAACGCAGGTATTTTCCTTTAAATTTGGGATAATTTTTTGCATTTTCGCCGATGAAAGGCAAACTGTACCATAACAATAATTGCATGCCTTCTGCATGCACGGCCTCAACAAAAGCTTCCATTTCGGGGATCCTTTCAGCTTGCCAATCTCCTGTATAGGCATAACCCCGGTTGCTGTCCCTGGTTTGCCATCCGTCGTCAATTATTACGGCATTACAGCCCAGAGTTTTGGCAATTTTACATTCGGCAACAATCTCTTTCGCAGTGATGTTTTGATGATAACTGTACCAGGTTGAGTACATGGGTTTTTTTGCTTCATCAGGAACCTGCATGGGTTTGTAATCCGGATTGCCGGCCCACCATTCCGCAACATCCGCCAGGGTTTTATAATAAGGCAGATCGCGTGTGTCAATTCTCAGATCGATTTCATAATATTTTGTTTTTGGCATTTTTTCCTTAAACAACCTGATTTCAGGATAAAAAATGACATCTTCTTCCCGCAGGTAACTCCTGATCTCCGATTGATTCAATGCGTCGGAAATGGCAATCGTGATCCGGTTTTGTAAGGCATTGTTATAAAAGGAAAGTACAGGTGCATAACTTGAAGCTTTTGAGGTGACGGCACTGGAATAATAATTCACCTTATCAACTGAGATTAATGGATTCCAGAAACCATTGATGTCAATCGAAGGGAAGTTGAATTTGATAGAAACCGGCTGAAGTTCAGCAGCTGATTCTGATGAAAAAGAAAAACGAATGATCTGAATCCCGGACTGATCCGAAACGCTCTTCTTCTCAACAATAAAATGACCCGGATCGCCTACAATTTCAATATTCTCAATGGATATGGCAAGGGGTGGGGATTTTTTTGCTTCAGGAAGTTCGTTGGGGGTTGAAATGGAATCGCATGAATTCAGGTTGAGAATACAAAAAATAAAAAAAGTTGCTTTCAGTATATTGATTGTTTTCATGGTTTAAGAATTTAAATTTTACCACATCTTATGATGGATTCATCATTAAAGTTTAAGAATCTGATTCAGTTCTTCTTCTGTGATATTTATTAATCCTGCTTTTGGAAGTCTTCGGGTTAGCTCTTTCCAGTTTTCATCTTTATCAAATATGAATTTGAATATTGGTAGTGCTTCTATCAATCGGGCGTTGTTTGCCAGTGCCACCGCTTTCCAGTATTTCATTTCCAGATTATCCGGAAACATTTGTTCAGCAGCATTATATTCTTTCAGGGCGGTGGCCATATCGTTGAGTTCGATGGCCAGGTCACCGGCATTCATATGATTATAAGCGTGGTGAACTTTTAAAAGTCGTTCTAATTCATCCAGGGGGTTTTCATGATCGTCAACCCGGATATCTATTTTTTTGTCTTCCCATGGGTTTTGGGTTTCCTTTGCATTTACAACTATTAATACCGCGGATTGTTTTCCTCGAATGTCGCCACCGGCATCCTGGGCCGCTTGTAGCACTTTTAGAACGCGCTCAGCCAAAGGCAGCTCGCTGTTTTCTTCAAAGGCCTTCGACATGGCCGGTACAACCTTGTCGTTCAGCATCATATTTGCCTGAACTGAAAAATTATCCCCAATGATGTGATTTGCAGATTCCAGACATTTTTTTCCGGTGAATGCTTCAACATTGCCATTTTTATCCAATATGGCCAGCTGTCTGAAATCTCTTCCTTCATCCCCATTTATTAAAGTATTAACGGCCTGCGGTGCATTGTTGCCTTCTTGCAATAATCTCAGCCCTTCGGGACCGAAGGCCGGATTTACAAAAGATTGTGTGGCAACAACACCTACTCCTGATTTTCCCCAGGCTACAATGGTTCCTACCGAGAACCAATGGCCTTGAACACCCACAGCCATTTCACCGGTTATTTTGTCGCGGGCAACAACCGCAAAGGTATGTGCGAACTTGTCTTTATAAGGCTGTTGTGCCGTGAGATCAACGGATTGGAAAACCAAAGACAATAAAACAGGAATTAAGATCAGTTTTTTCATTTTGATATTTATGAAATTTATACTTCAGATTTATTCATTTTTCCATTTCTGAGATTAATGCCGGTATATAGATAAGCCTTGAGTGAACATATAAAATCGGTCCATCCCTGGGTTTGTTGCATGGCTTTTAAAATACCTTCTTTGTCTATCCCAAACTTACTTTCAGTGATTTTGATTAAGGTTCGGTGTTCATCCTCTTCACTTAGTTCTATGCTTACAGTCGCTTCTGAACCACTGGCTCCCCATCTGAACCTGATCGTTTCATTTTTTACGATCTCCTGGATTTTAACATCTATGGTCACTCCATAGTCGTCAAAGTGCCAAATAACCGTATTCCCCTCAACCATATCATGGCTGGCACGGCTCACAAAGAATTTGGTAAGCTTATGGCGATCAACAATTGCGTTAAAAACTTCTGTTTTTGTTTTTGCAATACGATCTTCAACATGTACATCGAAATTCATCATTCGCTAATTTAATGAAAATCTTTGATGAGGTGATACACGGCCAATAACTTCAGATAATTTATTAAACTTATCACTAAAGTTGATTGATAATACAGCCCGACTCGCTGATCAAATCAGAACCTAATAATAAAAATGATCAAGGTATTACCAACCCAATAGATAGGCAAAAATCAGGGGTGCAACAATGGTCGCATCAGATTCAATAATAAATTTAGGGGTATCAATATCGAGTTTTCCCCAGGTAATTTTTTCGTTGGGAACTGCACCGGAATATGAGCCAAAACTGGTCGTCGAATCAGAAATCTGACAAAAATAGCTCCAAAAGGGCGTGTCTGTTCTTTCCAAATCCTGGTAAAGCATTGGAACAACACAAATCGGGAAATCACCCGCAATGCCTCCTCCAATCTGGAAAAATCCAATGCCGTTAGCCTGGGTATTTTTGGTGTACCAATCTGCTAAAAAGGTCATATATTCAATACCCGATTTCATGGTTGAAGGCTTTAATTCGCCTTTGATACAATAGGATGCGAATATATTTCCCATCGTTGAATCCTCCCAGCCGGGAACCACGATCGGAAGATTTTTT
>CAYNTB010000296.1:0-3361 GCA_964399905.1 uncultured Bacteroidales bacterium
TCTCATAGGCAGGATTGTTTGTTAAAAAATCATCAATAAATATAGTGAAAAATTGAGCGAAAACCATTTATTTTTATAATAAATTAACATTTTTAATAAAAAAAGAGCCTGCCAATTAGCAGACTCTCATTCCTAAACTGATAATAAATTATTGCCATAAAATTAAAATGATCGACATCACAAGTATCATCACAAATCGATACATTGAAACAATCCAGAATAATTTCATGGGTCGACGTGAATATAGAAAATCAGATAACTGATTCCCTGCATATAAAAATAGCCCCAGTAAAATTGAAATTGGAAAAGCATGACCCCAGTAAGTTATATGCCAGGTAGCGATCACAGCTTCGAGTACAAAAGCTGTCAAAAAAGTGGTGATAAATGTTACAAACATTGCAGTTTTCCACCCTTTCGTAAGGTTTTCTTCTTTCAAATCCTGAAGTTTCATCCAGGGTTTGGAAAACAATAAGGGCGAATACCATAATGCTCCGAGGGCATATCCCACGATTGCAGCTACCAATACCGCCCACCAGTTAAATCCTCCGAAATTAATAATACATTCATTCATAGCTTTGAGATTAGTTAATAATAGTATTGATTGTAAGACAATAATACAAAATTATGCAACAATTTCAATTTATTCTGTTTCAGCATCCAATTGCGTCATGAAATGACGGCATAGAGAATGAATCTATATTTTATATTTAAGTTCCATTAAAATGAATCTGCCCGGCGATAGAAGTCCTTTGCGATCGATAAATTCATCGTCCAATAAATTTTGAATGGTGAGTGTTGCTGCCAGGTTTCTTGTGATCGGCTTGTTTAGTTTAAGGTCAATGGTGTGATATTCATCAACATATTCTGTATTTAAATCGTCGTACCATTGTCTGCCCGTAAAATTATACACCATTGAGATATTTGCAATTTTATTTTTCCAGTAAGCTGATAAGGAGGCCTGGTGTTTAGGAACCTCGATGAGGAATTTCCCTTCAAAATCCTGTGCGGTATTATCATCATAAAATTTCTTGATCGTAGAATGGTTGTAAGTATAGGCAGCTTTAAAATTTATATGGCTGTTTAGTTCATAATTGAAACTGCTTTCAAACCCATATATTTCAACTTTACTGATATTGCGTTTCTGAAGTACTGGTTTTAATTTATTTCCGCTGGTTATTACCTTTTCACCTGTTTCAATAAAATATACCATATCATCGGCCCATGAATAATAAACCGCTGGTTCGAAATATAACTTTTTAGCTATTTCAAGTCGGCTCCCAAACTCAATACTCGTGATACTCTCAGGTTTTAATTCGGGATTGGCCATTTTATATCCTTTTGTAACCACACCTGTTCTTACCATATCATCGAGTTTAGGGGGCATAAAACCACTTGTGTATGAAGCATAGATACTGTTTTTATCCGAGAATTTCCATAAAAGGCTAATTCTTGGACTGAATTTGTGCCAGCTATTTCCTGCGTAATTAAATAATTCTGAGGCTGCAAAGCCTGAAAAAGATGTTGGATCCGTAACATTTAAAAAGGCATTGGAAAATTTTGCATGATCAAACCGAAAGCCGAGAATTGCCTGAAATTTATAAGGAATGATGGATATTTCATCCTGAATAAATAGGCCATTAAAAAAAAGTTGACCCTGGTATTCAAGCAGATCTTTGGCCGAACTTTCATTAAAAAAGTTGTTTTTGGCATCAAGCATTCCGTTTTTCAAATCCATGCCTCCTAATACCCGGTGGTTTCCCCATTGTTTGCTCACATTCAAAAACAGGCCATAGTCATGCGTGTCTGTATGGGTTTTGGATAGCATATATCCTTTATTGCCCATGTTTTCATCCACAATATTATAATCCTGCCATTGACTGAAAATATTGGCATTAATGTTAAAACCATTCAGGTTCCCAGCATATTTTCCTGAAAATAAATTGGTAAAGTACTGGTCATAGGCACCGTCTTCAGCATAAACCTTTGTTCCGGCACCATGTTTTCCGTCATAATAAGAGTACTCTAATGTAATGCTTTGGTTTTCATTAAATTCGATTCCTGATTTCAGGTTTATACTTGCTTCTTTTACATAAGCTTTTGTATCATACTCGCTCCTGCTATCTTCAGGTTCAAGGATATAACCTTGGCCGTCGGTATAGCTGGAATTGAGTTGCCAGAATATATTGTGACCCCCCGATTTTATTTTTTGGCCCAGATTTAAATTTCCTCCATATACATCATACGTCCCACCATAAGTTGAAATACTTCCTCTTATCGTTTGGTTTTCCGGAGTCCGGGTAATGATGTTTATCATTCCACCCATGGCGTTATTACCATAAAGTGCGGAACCGGGACCCTTTATGATTTCTACCCTTTCGACACTCTCGGGATTGATCATATCCCAGATGATCGAACCACCGGCAGCTTTATTAATGGGTGTACCATTATACAATATCAAACTACGTGAACTGGCATCCATTCCGCGCATGGTAACACTTGAATTTTTCGAAAACATTCCCCAGCTTCTGTTTACAACCACATTCGGGATGCTCCTGAAAAGCTCATCAAAACTTGTGGCCGGGTAATCGGCTATTTGTGTTTTGCTTATAATATCAGTTTTAGCCGGGACATCAGCTTTGTTCAGGCTCGTTCTTGTGGCGGTAACAATGGTTGTTTCGAGTTCCACATATACCGGAATAAGAGAAATGTTTTTTGTGATATTTTTTTGTAAGCTGATTTTAACCCGATTTGTTTCATAGCCCACATGACTGATTTCAATTGTATATTCCCCTGCGTTAAGGTTTCTGATCATAAACAAGCCATGGGTATTGCTTGCTGTTCCAATATTAAGTTCCAGTATCCTGATATTGGCCCCTCTTAGCATTTCGTTGTTCTCTTCGGAGCGAATACTTCCGCTTAGATTAAACTGTGCATAAGTTGCTCCGCTGCATAAAATGATGGTTAATAATGTGAGTAAATATTTTCTCATTAGATATGGTTTTAAATTCAACATTTCGACATGTATATGATTACATAACGATCTGAATCATATATTCAAAGACTTAATTGTTTATAAAATTATTTTTGAAGTTTTTGCAGGGGTTTTTCAAGAATACAAGCCAGAAATCCACCAAATGAGCCAAAAATAAAATAACTGAAAAATGGCAGGATATAACCATTTTTCAGAAAAGTTGTGCTTGGTATGCCACTTATTATTTCAAAGGCCAGTTTACTTATCGGGATACTGATATAAGCCAGTCCTGCTAAAAAAGAAGCTATAATAAATTGTTTTTTATCGACTGAAAGAAGAATAAATAGCAAATCGAGGATGATTCCCGGTAATAAATAATTAATGCCCAAT
>CAYNTB010000296.1:3371-3754 GCA_964399905.1 uncultured Bacteroidales bacterium
AACTAAAGAAAGGCATTAATAGCAGCACACCCATTCCTGCTGAAGCAATTGTAGTGGCCCAGCGATAATTAGAATTTAATCGTAACAATGTTAGCATTGCCATAAATTCGAGCCCGTGATGCCCGGGCATTTGAAGGGGCGATTTTAAACGCACATGCAAAAAAAGTGCTGCGCCGCCAATGATCATCCATAGCAAAATTCGTAAAACGGATACAATACTTAGATCAAGAGATGGATTTAATGTAGTCTTTTGAGGCAATTTCCCATTCATAGTCTGGTTTATTTAATGCTTTGTCAATAATTAATGTTTTCTTTTGGTTTTTAATAATCGGCCTGATCCATTCATGCAAAAATAGAGGATCCTGCTCAGAAATCATTTCGTT
>CAYNTB010000297.1:0-3751 GCA_964399905.1 uncultured Bacteroidales bacterium
GACGCTCTCTTGGATCTGGTTCGCCTGCAGCGAGCCGGGGTTCTGTCATTTTATAAGTAATCGTTGCTTGAACAGTGAAATAAAAAGATTGATTTAAGAAACCCTGCGAACCATAACGGTTCGCAGGGTTTACTTAACCTTATTATATTTATGAACGATATCAAAGATTCATTATAAAATAAATGGTTGCCATTTTAGTTCTTAGGATCTAAATCCTTGAATCCTTGATTCATCTGTCTTTGGTTTATATTAAATAAACCAATGCCCTATTTTTATTGAAATAGTTTCTGATTATTATCAATAACTACCGGGCAATTGGGGTTATATGAAATTTCAGTTTGCGGATAAGGGAACCTCACGGGAATTGGACCGGCACCAGCAACAGGAGTTAGTGCAGGATATCCGGTTCTTCTATAATCATCATAAGGAACCACTGTTGAATACATTGCAAGATATTTTTGTTCTATTATTTTTTCGAGTGTAATAGTAGAGGCATCTTCAATGTTGATATTCGCATTTAGCCAATCTGTATTGGCATTACCCGTAACTGCCAGTACAGATGAAGCAACCGCTTCTTTGTATGCAGCAACAGCTCCGGCGGCATCCGGAGATGATTTCATAAGTAAACATTCTGCCTTTATAAATTGCATCTCAGCATATGAACTTAAAACCACCGGGGCAGAGGTCGTATTATTATAAGTTCCCAAACCTGAGGCGCTGGCATCTTCCGAACCAGCCGGGCTTCCGACATATTTCCCACTTAAGGTTTTGGCATAAAATGTCCTTCGGGGGTCTGTTGTTGCCAACAATTTATCTCTAAAGGTTTTACACATTTTAATGTCGTTCTTATATGAAGAAACTGTTGCATACTGGTACATTGGGCCGGCTTCGGCATTTGTTGATCCAAATTCCATTTGGAACTTATCGGAAGGACCAAAAGAATTGTTAACATAAGTGAGTGCATTGGTATAGTCTTTTTTATAAAGTGCATACCGGGCCCTAATTGCATTGGCAGCTTTTATCCATGAAGTCTTATTATTATTGTAAATAATATCACCTGAAAGTGCCGTAATGTTTGTTGTTGCACCAAGATCAGTTACCGCTTCAGACAGCAGATTATCAATAGATGCATAAATTTCCTGCTGAGAGTCATATGTAGGAGTAATTACTGCTTGATCTCCCTGAAATGCTTCACTATACGGAATGTCACCAAAGAAATTTGTCATTGTGCCAAGGCTCAGTGCCAGGCAAACCTTTGCAACACCTGCATAATGTGGCGAATTTTCAATGGCGGCTTTTTCAATAATCTTGGTTGCATCCATCATTGATTGATAATACAATCTTCTCCACATGTCATCAGTATCGGTTGGTCCCAATATATAATTTGCTTCCCCAGCCGATTGTCTGGCAACGCCATTTAGTTGTTGCATAAATATATTCGAGGTTTTAACCGCCCTGATACCTCCTATTTGATATGCCATTGACAATTCCATAGTCGGAAGTATCAGATCCATAGGTACATCCGAAGGAACATCTGGATTGATATTCATTTTGGGATCGATCCATTTTTCACATCCGGTAATAAACAGTGTGAATATTACCAGAAATGCTATATTTAATTTATATAAACTTTTCATGTTTTTATTTTTATAAGTTATGATTGAACAATTAGAATGAAAGTTTCAGACCAAAAACATAGGAAACAGCTGCAGGGCTTGCAAAATAATCAAATCCCTGTCCATTGGTGGCTCCATAAACGCTAACCTCCGGATCACCTCCCTTATAGGGTGTATAAAGGATCAGGTTGTTTGCGGTTGCATAAAGTTCAAGGCCTTGAATTTTTAATTTGGAAAGGACTTCTTTAGCAAAGGCATAAGACAAGGTTAACTCTCTCAATTTAACCCAGCTCGCATCCTCAACAGCCTGTGTTGCAGCACCTCCACTGGTAAAACTATTTTCGCCTCTGTACCAGTTTTGATCTTTAATAACTTCAGTGGTATTAACAACCCCGCTTGATACACCATTGCCATTGGCATCCAAATGTCCGTAAACACCTTCAAAAACGGTAGGTGTTGTACGATCAAGTGTTTCTATTGTTTGACCGTAATAATTCAAATTAAACCTGGTTCCGTCATTTACATATCCGCCTTGTTTGATATCAATAAGAGCCGTTAATGTAAAGCCTTTATATACCAAGGTATTGTATATATTCATTGTCCAGTCAGGGCTAACCTTTCCTAATGGAACCGTCGTTGTTTTGTCGGTCCATGGAAATCCGTCAGGATGAGAATCTGTTGGGTCATCATTGATCAGGATGTTTCCATTTGCATCGCGATACCAGTCAAATCCATAAATAGTAGCATATTCCTGGCCAACGGCAGCATTTATCTGTGCTTTTGTGTCTCCGTTAAGTGTCACGTAAGTAAGGTCTTGAGCCAATGCAGTAACAGGGTTTTTCATTTTGGTGAAATTTAATCTGACATCCCATTGAAAGTCCTTGATTTTTACCGGAACTGCATAGAAACTTAATTCAACACCCTTGCTTTCCATAGAGGCAGCATTCAGATACATATTTGTATAACCTGAGGCGGCAGAAATGGTAACCGGAAGCAACAGATCGGTGTTCTTGTTGAAAAAGTACGACATATCCAATCCAATTCTATTTTGTAAGAACTTAAGTTCTGTTCCAATTTCAAAAGAGGTTTGGGATTCATGTTTTAGGTTAGGATTACCAACGGTATTACCAACGGTATATCCTGCCGTTCCCATGAATGGGAAAGAAATACCGGATGTATAATAATCATCGGCACTTCCCGACCCATAATAAGAGGAAGTTCTGTATGGATCGGCAATATTTGCTGTTTTGGCCCAGGAAGCCCTAATTTTTCCAAAAGTCAATATTTCGTTGTCCCTTAAACTTTCTAATTCTGAAAAAAGGAAAGATCCGCTGAAAGAAGGAAACAATGCAGATAAATTATCTTCGGGCATGGTGGTTGACCATTCATTTCGAAGTGTAGCTCCGATATATAGCATATTTTTATAATCAATGCTCAAATCGGCAAAAAGAGCTGCGGTCCTGTATTCGGTGGTTCCGTTGCCTGCAGATTGTTTGCTCGTATTATCAAGATTATACAAGCCGGGTATTGAAAGATCATCTGTTGAGGCGGTGATATACTTATATTGCTGTTGATACATATTCTGTCCCAGGTTTAAGGTAAATCCCAGGTCATCATTGATCCTTTTCTTAATCGTTAGAATGAGGTCGGAATTAATCATCATATGGTGTTCTGACCTTTCTGTAAGAGAACCTTTTAAGTTACCAACACTGTTCCAATTGTATATTTGCTGGTATCTTCTTTCATACCAATCAACTCCAACATTATAAGATAAATTCATCCAATCGTTTAATTTTGCCTTGAGGAAAGCATTACCCACAAAACGATCATTTAAATCTTTAAAAAACTGTTCATTTACGGTCCAGTATGGGTTGTTATAGCCGCCATTAACACCCCTGTAGGTTCTTTGGGTGCCGTCAGGGAGCTTATAGCCCGCAGCATTATTAAATGTGGCAGGTGTTCTGTATAAACCGATTCCGATACCTGAACTGGTACCGCCTTCTCTGATCAGGTTATTTTTCGTATGAGCAAACATTACATTTCCTCCGGTACTTATATTTTCTTTCAGTTTGGTTTCAGCATTCAGCCGGATGGTGGTTCTGTTGAAGGTATTATTGGGAACAATTCCTTCTTCG
>CAYNTB010000298.1:0-3734 GCA_964399905.1 uncultured Bacteroidales bacterium
CATGTTACAGGAATTGGATCCTTATACCGTTTTTATTCCAGAATCTGAAATAGAAGATTTTTAAACCATCACCACCGGATCGTATGGCGGAATCGGTGTTTTGATTCATCAATTAAATGGCAGAACATTTATTTCAGAAGTTTATGAAGGTTTTCCGGCTGAAAAAACAGGACTAAAAGTTGGGGATGAAATTTTATCCATCAATGAGGAAAATATTTATAAAAAAGCCAATTCAGAGGTAAGTAAGATGATAAAGGGCCCTGCAAGCACATCAATTAACATATCCGTTAAAAGACCGGGCACTGATCAACCCCTCGAATTTACGCTGAATCGTGAAATCATTAAAATTGAAAATGTTCCTTATTATGCCCTCTTAAAAGATGATATCGGATATATAAAACTGGTTGGGTTTTCGAATAATGCAGCCAATGAAGTAAAAAATGCCTTGCTTGATTTAAAAAAGAAAAAGGGCCTCAAGGGCCTGATCATCGACTTGCGGGGAAATGGCGGAGGGCTGATGAATGAAGCCATTGATATTGTTAATTTATTTGTCGAACAAAATGTGGAAGTCGTAAGTACCAAAGGCAAAATTGAAGAACTGAATACGGTTTACAAAACCAGATTTTCGCCGGTTGACATGGAAATACCGCTGGCTGTTTTAATCAATAATAATTCTGCCTCGGCAGCCGAGATTGTTGCCGGTGCCTTACAGGACCTTGACCGTGCAGTTATTGTCGGTCAACGTTCGTTTGGAAAAGGATTGGTGCAAAATGTGCTCAGGTTAAGTTATAATACACGTGCAAAAATTACCATTGCAAAATATTATATCCCCAGTGGCAGATGCATCCAGGCCATCGATTATTCATTAAAAGATGAATATGGCCATTTTACAAAAATCCCTGATTCATTAATTACCGAATATAAAACAAAAACAGGTCGAAAAGTTTATGACGGTGGCGGAATTGATCCGGATATTAAACTCAAGCCCAATATATACAGCCAACTTACCACCGACTTATATGCCCGCTTTTTTATTTTCGATTATGCCACAAAGTTTTACCACGAGCATAAAAACATTGCAAGCCCTGATAAATTTGAAATAACGGATGAAATTTACAGTGATTTTATGAATTTTTTGAAACTGAGAAATTACAGTTATGTATCGGAACACGAAAACACGCTTGAAGAGTTAAAACAAGAATCTATAAAGGACCATTCATTTGAAGCAATACAGGATGCCTATAACTCATTGAAAATGGCTATTGAAGAAAATAAAACAAGGGAGTTTGCCAAATATGGCAATGAAATCAAGCGAATTTTGAAAATGGAAATTGCTTCGAGGTATTATTATATTTCGGGAAAAGTTGAGTCGTCGCTTGATGATGATTCGGAAATCGATGCCGCTATTCATGTCCTAAACAACCAAACCGAATATCACACTTTATTAGAACCCGATCAACAAAAAGCATTGGTTAAAAAATAAACATTACTTTTAATGTATGTTGAACGGGCAAAAAACAACGGATAACAAGCTCTACTTTATGGGCCTTATACTGTTGGGAATGAGTTTGCCCTTATCAAAATATACCACGGGCTTATTTCATTTTTTTTTATTGTTTACATTGATTTTTGATGGAACATCAAGCCTAAAAGCAGAATCTTTGCCGGGAAAACAAATTTTATACAATTCTCGAAAATTAATCACAAAATTCATTCAAAAATGCAGGGCAGTTTGCCAAAATAAAACGGCACTTTTATTAATTTCAATTTATCTTCTGTTTTTAACATCCATATTCCGGGGCGGCGATAAAGATTACCTGCTAACAGACCTTCGAATTAAATTACCCCTGCTGGCATTGCCTTTCATTGTTGCAGCCATGAAACCTCTTTCCGACCGAAAACTAAACATGATTCTCTGGTCATTTACAGCGGCTGTTTTTATTGGAACCATATTCAGTTCCTTTCGCTTGCTAACTTATGATTTTACAGATATCCGCGAAATATCCTGGTTTATCTCGCCGGTTCGTTTTGCTTTGCAAATCTGTTTTTCGATTGTCATCGTCTTTGATTACCTGACGAAAACAAAATTAAAAACCATTTATTATATCATGCTCTGGGGGCTTATCCTATGGTTCATTTTTATGCTGTTAAAGCTTGAATCTTTGACGGGATTATTGATTTTACTGATACTTGGCTTCATTTATATCTTTCAAAAAATCTATTATTTAAAAAACATTACTATAAAGTTTTTAAGCATTATTGCTGTAAGCATTTTTTTAATTTTTATCTTTTTTTTCATTAGAAAAGAAGCAACTAACTTTTACAGAACAGAAAATATTCAAATTGGAGAACTAAAACAAACAACGGCACTTGGCAACCCATATGTTCATGATACGCTCTATTCGATTATTGAAAATGGACGGTATACCGGATTGTACCTATGTGAAGCAGAGATGAGAGAAGCCTGGAACTCCAGAAGTCATTTTTCATACGATGGACAGGATCAGAAGGGACAAGCTCTCCGATCAACCCTTTCACGGTTCCTTACTTCTATGGATTTACCTAAAGATGATGAAGGCGTGAGCAAATTAAGCACCGAAGAAATTGCCTTTATTGAACAAGGGATAGCCAATAAGAATTACGTATATAATCCGGGTATCAGAACACGTATCTCTAAAATTCTTTTGGGTTACGAAATTTATAGAAAGACCGGAGATCCGAATGGGAATTCACTGGCCCAGCGACTTGAATATTGGAAAAACTCGCTTTTAATTATTAAAAATAATTTTTGGATGGGAGTGGGTACCGGAAATATTCCGATTGCTTTTAAAAACCAGTATGAGGTTTCAAATTCGAAACTACTCGAAAAAAACAAAATGGAATCACACAATCAGTACTTTCTAATACTTATTTCATTTGGCATTTTTGGATTCGCATGGTTTTTATATGCCCTCTTATTTCCGGCCATAAAAACAAAGGCTGTTTATGATTTACGTTATTTTTCCTTTTTAATCATCATCCTGTTGTCGATGATAACTGAAGATACGCTTGAAACCCAAACAGGTGTAACATTCTTTGCATTTTTTAATTCGTTGTTCCTTTTGCACAAGCCCAGGGCGGACAAAAAAATGAAATAAAGCCGAATTTCGTATATTAGCTCTTTAATTTACTGAATATGCAAAAAATTGCACTTAACATCAATTACACTGAATTTGATGGAGAGGATGAGTTAAACGATCAGGATCGGGAACTGCTGACTGCGGCAGAAAAAGCTGTATCAAATGCATACGCGCCCTATTCTCAATACTTTGTAGGAGCAGCCTTGCGAATGGAAGATGGCAGCATCATTACCGGCAACAACCAGGAGAATGTAGCATACCCATCTGGTTTATGTGCCGAAAGGGTTGCCTTATTTTATGCTTCATCGCATTATCCGGATAAAAGAATTACCAGCATCGCAATTACAGCCAAAGCAGCTAATTTTAAAATAAAAAAGCCCGTGGCCCCATGTGGAGCTTGTCGTCAGGTAATGGCTGAATATCAAACAAAACAAAAAAGCCCAATTAAGATTATCATGAGGGGAGAGAGCGGAAAAATCAGGCTTGTTTCAAGTGTTGATGATATCCTGCCCTTTATGTTTCATGCAGAAGAACTAAAGAAATAAATTTTAATGTATTGCTATGCAACTCATCTCAACAAAAATTTGCAAAACCAGCGATATCGGTATCAACGAT
>CAYNTB010000299.1:0-3731 GCA_964399905.1 uncultured Bacteroidales bacterium
AAAAGGTATTTGTGGTACATGCAGAAATGACCAAAAATGCCGGAGGCGATCAGGCAAGAATGGACTATATAGCACGAAATATTAAGTACCCAACAGAAGCCCGTAAAGCTGGAATTCAGGGCCGTGTTTATGTTTCTTTCGTTGTTGAAAAAGATGGGTCGGTATCTGATATAAAAATTTTAAGAGGTATCGGGGGTGGATGCGATGAAGAAGCCGTAAGGATTGTAAATGCAATGCCGAAATGGGAGCCCGGGAAACAAAGAGGACAGGCGGTTCGTGTTCAGTTTAATTTGCCGATTAGATTTGTTTTAGATGATGGCGGAGGAATTTCAAAAAAAGAAGGAGAAAGTGAAAAGGGAGAGGTTGTTGTAGTGGCATATAGTTCAGACAAAAATAACACAATGCTGGTAGATGAAAAAGTTTTTGTAGCAGTTGAAGAAATGCCTGAATTTAATACCAATGACATGAGCCTGAATGAATTTATAGCTGCAAACCTCAAATATCCTGAAAAGGCACAAAATGAAAATATTCAGGGAACTGTTTTTGTAACTTTCGTTGTAAAGAAAGATGGCTCAGTCGATAATGTGAGAATACTCAGGGGAATTGGTGGTGGCTGTGACGAAGAAGCAATGAGGGTTGTAAAAATGATGAAATACAAACCGGGTAAACAAAGAGGTAAAACCGTAGATGTACAATACAATTTGCCGATAAACTTTACTTTGCAATAAGTAAGATCGTATTAAAAATCTGAAGTATTTTTTTTATCCAACCCAACTAACTAATTAGTTTTAAAACTATTCGATTAGTTGGGTTTTTGAATGAATTAATTTAACTTTATTAAATATTTTATAAGCATGGATTTTAAAAGAAAATCGTTTCTTATTTCAGCCATTTTAAGTGGCATATTATTTATTATTCTTTCTAATGGCTGCCAGGCTCCCAAGCCTGATACTAAATATTTACAAAAAGTATTAAGCAATCTGGAACAAATCCAATCGGCTTCATATAGTGTAAAATCTGAAGGATGGGCACCGGGCGATACATCGGCTTATGCAATTTACAATTTCATCATTAAAGAATACACAAATCCGGCTGATACCACCATTGGTTCCAGTTTTGTGAAATTATCAAAAACCGACCCAACGAAAATGAGTTTTTGCTATGATGGTTATATGAGGGCCGTTGTTTATGAAGATCACAAAGCAATTGTAATTGATAGTTTCAATGTGCGGATTCTTCCTTTTAGGCCCGTAAACCCACCCTTTTTCAATAATGCTAAAAACATATTAAAATATGCTTTAGAGACAAATGACAGCTTAAACATGCACTTTGAAGATTTAGGCGATTCGGTATATTTTAAAATAGAAGTTTTTAATAAAGACCAGGTCGAATTTTTTGGCCGGGCTCATTACATAAACAATCCTTTTGGTTTTGGGGAAGAAATTTCGCAATATGAACTTTGGATCAATAAATCCAATAATTTACCTTATAAAATCCGCAGGGAAATGTCACACGATATTTCTGTGATTACCTGCAGTGATGTTGAATTCAATAAGATTAAACTTGAAGACTTCAAAGCATCCGACTATTTTCAGCCCGCATATTCAATTCAACCATACAGAATGGGCAAACGAACAGATAAAAATAAACTTGAAGGCCAAAAGGCTCCCAAATGGATTTTAAAAGATGCTGAAAAAAAAGAAATTGCGTTAGATAAAATTGATAGTAAAGTTATTTTAATCGAATTTACCAGTGTGAGTTGCGGGCCTTGTTTAATGTCGATTCCCTTTTTAAAACAATTATCAACGGAGTATGATAAATCGGATTTTGAACTTGTAAGTATCGAAGCTTTTGCAAAAAACTCAAACGTATTAAAGAAATATCAGGAAAGAAATAACTTTGATTATAAATTTGTAATGTCTACAAAGGAAGTTACCGGCAAATATGAAGTTCAGGCAGTTCCTGTTTTTTTTATCCTTGACCAAAACAGGATAATAAGGAAAGTAATTAACGGTTATGGCAAAGGAACAACGGATGAAGAAATACGCGCTGCCATTAACGAATTAATTTAAACAAGATACGGTTCTCAAGTATAGTCTATGAAAAAAATATATCTATCAATTCTCTTTTTTATGTTTTTCAGCTTTTATGCCCAATCGCAATGCAGGTATTACAATAGGGTAAATAAAGAAGGGAAAAAAACCGGCATTTGGTTTTCGTATTGGGATGCATCGCAAAAAGTCCTTCACCGCAAATTTTATTATAAAGATGATCGTGAGGCCAGGGTTTGCAAAATGTACAATCGCGAAGGTAAATTAATGACCAAGGAGCGTCATTTAAAAAACCGGATCAAAGTGAAGAATTATGATGAGCAGGGCAAAATTCAGCGTAAAGGTTGGGCCAGGATTGATTTTAATACTGACGATATTCATTTTTACTGGCACGGCCGATGGAAATTTTTTGATCAAAAACATCATTTAACCGGGATATCATTATATGAAGAAGGATATTTTATCGAGAGTATAGAAAATAAACGCATCAAAAAATATAACCTAAAAAACCCAATTGACAATGATTAGAAGCCTGACTTACATAATCATATTTTGTTTTCTGTCTGCATGTGGCAGCCAGGAACCAAAAGAAGCAATAGCAGTTGATACTGAATTTCAATTGCCTGCCGGAGCCATTCCGATTAAATATATCAAAAACCACCTCTATATCGAAGGAAATGTTGATGGAGCCAGGGGTTCGTTTCTATTTGATACAGGTGCCGATAATTTTTACTTTGATTCTGTTTTCTTTAATCAACACATCTTTGATTACAAAAAAGTTGCGGTAGCAATGTTGCCGGGGGTTGGTTCTACGCCCCAAAAAACAAAGGTAATTCTTGATACGGTGAGTTTTCAGTTTGGTAACAATATTTATCAAACAAAAACAGTCCCGGTATTTGGGCTAAAAGAAATTGTAGGGGATTTTGCGGATGGAATTATTGGAAAAAGCTATTTCTCAAATAAGATCATGCAAATTGATTATAAACATGAGTATATTAAATTATACGACAGTATCGAAATGATTTCAACCGTTGGCTTCTCAAAAATCCCATTTATTCAAGATCATCGAAGGTTGCTCCTTCCATTAAAAATTGAGCTTAACAATTCGATAAACATAGAAGGAAATTTTGTTTTTGACCTGGGGAGCGGACATGCAGTAACCTTTAACAGCCCAATCGCAAAACAATTTGATTTGGCAAAAAACATTGACTATAAAGTAAAATATGAAACAAAATATGGGGGTGTTGGTGGGCAATCGGCACGATATGACTTTTGGGTCGGATCGATCAAAATCGGGGATTATGAACTAAATAATTTTGTGGGCGAGTACAGTACCGACACACAGGGTGCACTTTCGTCCGACAAACATTCAGGTTTGTTGGGACATGAAATATTAGAACGATTCGATATAATTATAGATTTTAAAAATGGTGATTTGTATTTAAAACCAAACTCATCTTTTAATGATAAATTTAGGCCTTCGCGCCTGGGTTTTAATTTTGTTGACCGGAGCATCAGCAGGGGATTTTGGAATGTAACCGGCTTTTACGAAAATTCTCCGGCATTTCATTCCGGCCTGCAAATTGATGATAAAATCACCCATTTAAATGATCGGCCCGTTACGGAAATAGATTACAAACAACAGGAAGAAATTTTTAGAAAAGCGGAATCGATAAAATT
>CAYNTB010000300.1:0-3730 GCA_964399905.1 uncultured Bacteroidales bacterium
TACACCGGTTTTTTATGGAGCCATAAATATTTATTTAAAGCAAAAATTTCATTTTTTACATAAAATGCCAAAATGGCTCGAGGGCTTTTTTAATGCGCCCACTTTCTTAAAATTAGCTGCTAAAAAGGCTGGTTCAACGCGGGCACATGGTTTAGAGGAAATGACAATTTCAATGCTTAAGGGGCACGAAGGATATCAGAAAGATGAACTTCAACAACTGATCGACTTTTTAAAAAATCATGAAAAACCGGATGTTGTTCATTTGTCAAACGCCCTATTGATGGGCATGGCACGCAAAATTAAAGACGAATTGAAAATTCCGGTCATCTGTTCTTTACAGGATGAAGATGTTTGGATAGATGCAATGGATGAATCGTACCAGTCGAAACTCTGGGATTTGTTTAGCGAAAAAGCGAAAGATATTGACGCATTTGTTGCGGTCAGCAATTATTATGCTGAGATTATGAAAAATAGGATGAATATTCCCAATCATAAAATGAAGGTAATTTATGTGGGGGTTGATCCTGAGGTATTTGAAGTTTCTGAACCGGCATTGGATCCGCCTGTGATTGGCTATATGTCGCGAATGAATGAAGAAAATGGATTTGAAGTGTTGATCGATGCATTCATCTTATTGAAATCAAAACCTGAATTTGGCAATGTTAAATTGCGCCTGTCAGGGGGAAAAACAGGGGACGATGAACGATTTATTCGCAAGCAGATTAAAAAATTAAAAAAGCTTGGTTTTGAAAAAGATGTTGAATTTGTTGAACAATATACCGAAAAATACCTCAATCAATTTTTTAAGCCGCTAAGTGTTTTGTCGGTGCCGGTTTTAAAAGGAGAAGCTTTTGGTTTATATCAGATCGAGTCCCTTGCCTGCGGTGTTCCTTTGGTTCAACCCGCACTGGGTGCATTTCCTGAAATTATAGAAGCAACACAAGGAGGGCTGACTTATTCACCAAATAGCCCGGAAGCTCTGTCAAAAGAACTTTTTACACTTTTAAGTAATTCGGATTTGTTAAGAAATATGAGTAAGCAGGGAAGAAGCAATGTTGAAAAGCGTTTTAACAGCCGTTTGTTGATTCATGAGATGCTGGATGTTTATAAGAAAGCGGTTGAGTCAAAAAATGAATAACTTTGAAATTTATATCCCATGATTATACTGGAAAACATAAGTAAGCATTATCAAAAGGAGGGTAGTCAAATTGTTCATAAAGTATTGAATGATATTACTTTTACCATCAATCAGGACGATTCAATTGCGATTGTCGGTCCTTCGGGCTGCGGCAAAAGTACTTTGTTAAATATGATTGGAACCCTCGATTTTCCGACTGCGGGCATGGTAAAATATGATGGAGTTGATATAAGTAAGCTGAACGACAAGCAGTTGTCGGAATTACGAAATCAAAGAATCGGTTTTGTTTTTCAAATGCATCACCTATTGCCACAATTAAGGGTCATCGAAAATGTGATCCTTCCGGTACTTCCTTATGCTTCAAAACAGGAATTAAAGAAAAGTACCCAAAAGGCGGAGGAATTATTAATTCAGGTGGGCTTGAAGGATCATATCAATCAATTTCCTGGTCAACTGTCAGGCGGTGAATGTCAGCGTGTTGCGGTTGTCAGGGCATTGATCAATGAACCGGATATTATTTTGGCAGATGAACCAACGGGTTCCCTGGATCAAAAATCGGCAGAACAAATTGGGAATTTATTGGTTGAAATACAGCAGGAGCGTGGAATTGCCATCATTGTGGTTACCCATTCAAAACAATTGGCAGATAAGATGAAAACAAAGTTTTCATTAATAAATGGCAAACTCGAACAATTTAAACAGTAATTGAATGTCGGTGTTTAATTATATACTCAGGAGTTTATGGTACTTTAAAAAGCAGCACATTGCAATTTTATTCGGTAGCATGTTGAGTACAGCCATCCTTACCGGTGCATTGATTGTTGGCGATTCGGTGAATCACAGTCTCAATCAGATTGTGCATAAAAGGCTGGGAAATATCGAATATGCAATGCTTACCGGCGATCGTTTTGTGCAGGATCATTTGAGTGGAGTATTATCGGACCGATTAGATTTAAATGCAGCCCCTGTTTTAAGCCTGGAGGGCATCGCTGTAAATCCGGAGCGTAATTTAAGGGTAAATAAGAGTTTTGTGTACGGCATTGATTCTACATTCTGGTCAGTGACAGGCTCTGAGTCGGCTCATCTGACAAAAGATGAGGCTTTTATAAGTTCAAACCTGGCTCAGAAATTAAGTTTAACTGAGGGGGACGAATTTTTGTTAAGGGTTGAAAATGCGGATTTTATTCCGGTCAATTCACCATTTATTGAAGATGAACAACCTTCGGTCACCTTGCGTTTATCTGTGAAAAAGATCGTGGATGCTGATCAAATGGGCCGATTTAGTTTAAAAAGTAATCAGGTGGCACCTGATAATGTTTTTATTTCGCTGGCCTATCTGAGTGCACAATTTAATTTAACAGGCTTTTCAAATACTATATTAATAGAAGGTGATGATAGTATGGTATATACAACTGATAACCTAAATAATCAGTTGCGTAATTTTTGGACGATTGAAGATGCCGGATTGATCATAAAAGAGCTTTCTGACCCACCCCAATTTGAAATCAGCTCAAAAAGAATTTTTATGGATGAGCCCATCGTGCAATCGCTCTCCAAATTTTCAAAGAATGAAAAAATTCTAACCTATCTGGTTAATTCCATGAGGTTTAACAACAAATCCACTCCTTACTCTTTTGTCACCGCATCTGATCTTTTAATTAACGGTACCATATTAAAGGAAAATGAAATTACCATAAACCAATGGTTGGCCGATGATTTGGGTATTACGCTAAAGGATACCATGTGGCTTGATTATTTTACCATTGGCCCTTTAAGAACACTGGTTGAAGAAACCTCTTACTTTATTGTTAAAGAGATAGTTGGCACAGCTACTGCCGGGCTGGACAATTCATTAATGCCTGCATTTCCGGGTCTGGCTGATGCCAACAGTTGCAGCGATTGGGAAACAAGCATTCCCATTGATTTAAAGCGCATACGCGACAAGGATGAAAAATACTGGAATTTATATAAAGGAACTCCAAAAGCATACATTTCACTGGAAAAGGGAATCGAAATCTGGGGCAGCAGCTTTGGATCATATACCGCGATGCGGTTTCACAAAAATGGATTGAAGCTTGCAGATTTTAAAAAACTGCTAATTGAGCAAATAAAACCAATTGATATTGGATTGCAGTTTATACCGGTTCGTGAGATGGGTTCTGATGCGGCAAACAATGGCGTTGGGTTTGGAGAATTATTTATCAGTCTCAGCTTTTTTGTAATACTGGCGGGCATTCTCCTAACAGCCCTCTTATATTCATTAAACACTGAATCGCGCAAAATGGAAATCGGATTGCTAGCAAACAGAAGATTTTAAGGATTCGGTTCCTGGAATTATCTGTCGTTGCCATAATTGGCGGGATCGGGGGAGCTTTTCTGGGCATATTTTATAATCGTGGCATACTTGCGGGAATACAGTCGGTATGGTCGGACATTGTCAGGACAAACGATCTGGAGGTTTTCATAAAACCCTCTACAATCATGATCGGAGCAGTGAGCGGAATTATAATTGCACTGCTGGTGGTATTCAGGATTACCATCAAAAAGTTGAAGCGATCATCGGCTAATCTTCTAAAAGATACGATTTCTGAT
>CAYNTB010000301.1:0-3725 GCA_964399905.1 uncultured Bacteroidales bacterium
GGGTTCTAAATGAAAAAGATTCAAAATTTGTTATGGATCGCAGAGCAGGGTTGTTTGAATTGGGGGGTAAAAACATTTTTGAAATTCCGGAATGGAAATTTGAGATTCTTGAATATATACCTGAAGCAAAAATGCGAGATCGTATTTTTGAAATTTCTACCATTGCAGGAGCTGTTCCCGCAGCCAAGATAATGGCAATTAACAAAAATACAGGTGCTGAAAAAACAGGATGGATCACTTCTGGAAATCTTCTGTATCAACCACAAATACTTTCTTTGGGCGATTCTTTATCTTTGGTTATGCTAGCACCAAAGCCTAAAAAATTCAGCTCAAAACTGAGAATTTTTAAAACGGTTGATGAATTTGAAGATGCTGAACTGATTGTTAATAAACCGATAAAAGCTTTTGGGTATAAAATATATCAGGTTGGCTATGATGAGTCCATGGGTAAATGGTCGAGAATGAGTGCCATCGAACTGGTTCGCGATCCCTGGCTGCCTTTGGTATATATTGGAATATTTATGTTGTTGGCAGGTGCTGTTTACCTGGCCTGGACCGGACGATCAAATAACTAAACTACGAACTATGACCTGGACAAGTTTCCCCCTATATGTATATCTGACTACGGCATTATGGATTGTCGGCCTTTTATTTGTTTTTTTTATAAAATCAAAAACCTATCGTTGGTTTGCACCTGTATTCTTAATATTAGGCGTTGGTGGTTTGATATGTTTTACAAGCAATTTGTGGATCAGCCTTGAACGACCCCCTTTCAGAACACTTGCTGAAACACGGCTTTGGTATTCAATATTTTTATCTGTTTTTGGAATCATAATTTACTATCGCTGGAAATTATTATGGATGCTCGTTTATAGCTTGTCCCTGGCAGATTTATTTCTGTTTGTTAACATGATGAATCCTGATACCTTCGACAAAACCTTAATGCCTGCACTTCAGTCACCCTGGTTCATCCCCCACGTGGTTGTTTACATCATTGCCTATGCCTTTTTAGCCGTATCATCTTTAACGGCCATCAAGGGTTTGATGATGTTAAACCGTAAATTTGATGTGAAGCCAACGCTGAAACTTGCTGATAATATGGTATACCTTGGATTCGCATTTCTCACCTTCGGCCTATTGTTTGGAGCCTTATGGGCAAAAGAAGCATGGGGCCATTACTGGACCTGGGATCCAAAAGAAACCTGGGCTTTTCTTACCTGGCTTGTATATTTATTATTCATTCATTTGAGAATTGCGAATAAAACGAAAGAGAAACATGTTTTATGGATACTTGCATTGGCATTTGTTGTCTTGCTGATTTGTTGGTTTGGGATCAATTACTTACCGGCGGCCCAGCAAAGTGTTCATACATATTCAACCTAAATCCATAAAATGAAATTGAGGCTTTTATTGATTTGGGACGGATTTAGTTTTTTATTATAAGTGTTTTTTAATAAAAACTACGGACAGGATTTAAATTGATATGTATGTGCTTATAATTGGTAAATTATTTTTTATCCCTTAAAATATAGCATTACTTTTTTTTTGTTTTGAGTTTATTTGAAACTAAATTCGTTCCTATAAAAATTGAAACAAATAATCATTGAATTAATATTCACCAAATTACTAACCCAAACGGGTATTTTGCTCGTTAAATCAATTTATTTTTTATGAATAACCGGATAAAAATTATCGGTATCCTTTTAGCAATGTTGGCGTATGGAACCGCTTTGGGACAAGATGCAATCAATCGGGAATATGAAAAAAACATATCAAAATTAGCCCAACAAAAAAAAGTTGAGCAAGCTTTTGACTTTATTTTACAAACAGAAGATCAAACAGAAAAAGATCTTATTTTGTTAACTGAAATACCGGCTCCGCTGATGCAGGAAGAAAAAAAAGCGGCAAAATTTGCTGAAATGCTTGAGCGCGCAGGTGCAGATAGAGTTTGGATAGATAAAGTCGGGAATGTGATAGCATTGAAAAAAGGTACAAAAGGGAAAAGAGTTATTGCCATTAACGGGCATATGGATACTGTATTTCCAGAGGGAACCGATGTAACTGTAAAACGAAAAGGAGATACACTTTACGCTCCTGGAATTGGTGATGACACCAGGGGAATGATAATTATTCTGACTGTTTTAAGAGCCATTGAAGCTACCAACATAGAAACCGAATCAGATATCTTGTTTATAGGAACTGTTGGTGAGGAAGGATTAGGTGACCTGAGGGGTTCAAAATATATTTTTAATGAATCAGGCTTACAGATTGATGAATGGATTTCGGTTGATGGAGGAAATATCGGCAGTATTGTGAACCAGGCATTGGGTTCGGTTCGTTACAGGATTAATTTTGAAGGGCCCGGTGGCCATTCCTGGGGGGCTTTTGGCTACGTTAATCCGATCCATGCACTTTCAACAGCCATACAGTATTTTTCCGAAGAAGCCGATAAATTTACCAGCGAAGGTCCAAAAACAAGTTATAATGTGGGCAGAATAAGCGGCGGCACAAGTATTAATTCCATTCCCTATCATGCATGGGCCGAGGTTGATATGCGTTCGGAGAGCCCTGAAAAACTTGAGCAAATAGAACAGATTTTATTAAATACAACCCAAAGGGCCTTAATGGATCAAAACAACATTAAAAGAAATGGCCCGGATCTTACATTGGAGATGGTTCCGGTAGGGAAGCGCCCTTCCGGAAGTATAGATCCTTCAGCATCCTTAATACAAAATGCCATGGCTGCCGCCAGCTACTTTGGCGAAACACCCAGATTAAATATTGGCTCCACAGATGCAAGTATCCCAATTTCAAAAAACATACCTGCAATTACCATTGGCCGCGGTGGCAAAGGAGGCGCAAATCATTCGCTCGACGAATGGTGGATCAACGATAATGGCCATATTGCCATACAATATGCCTTGCTCGTATTGCTATCTGAAGCCGGAATCGCTAACTAACATAAAAATTCAGAGTTCATCTGGCCGTCCCGAATTTTCGGGACGGCTTTTTTTATTCATGGAATAAGCGATTAAGGCTCATTTTTAGAATAGAATTAGTATTATTGTGTATTAATTTTCATAACATTGAAAAACCATCTGTTTTATTTATTATTAATCCTGATCGCAAAGCCGGGCTTTACTCAAATTGCCGTCGGACAATGGCGCGATCACCTGCCTTATAAAAGTGGAATTTCTGTTGCTGAAGCTGGCTCGAGAATCTATTGTGCAACTCCCTATAGTTTGTTTTATTTTGAGAAAAGTGATAATAGTATTGAAAAATTGTCAAAAGTCAATGGGCTTTCAGAAACAGGAATTAGCAAAATAAGTTATTCTGAAAATTTAAAAACCCTGGTAATTGCTTATACGAACACCAGGATTGATTTAATCAAAAACAATCAAATTGTTAATATTTCCGATATCTATCGAAAACAAATTTTAGGCAATAAAAGCATTCATAATATACTGATCCAAAACAACCTGGCATATTTATCGTGTGGTTTTGGAATTGTTGTACTCGATATTGAAAAAGAAGAAATCAGGGATACGTATTATATCGGGCTTAATGGCAGCTACCTGAATGTATATGATTTAACCCTAAATGACACCGCTTTTTTTGCAGCAACTGAAAATGGTATTTATTCAGCTTCGCTGAACTCACCCAATTTGGCCGATTTTGCTTCATGGAAACGAATGACCAATATTCCCAATTTTACGGCCAGCTTT
>CAYNTB010000302.1:0-3692 GCA_964399905.1 uncultured Bacteroidales bacterium
CCGCTTGTTGACCAACTGATCGAAGCCTGGTTGCTGACGGTAGAATGCCCTAATAAATAAGTTTGTCCTTGGCAGATACTTGCATCTGTGCCGGCATTTGCCGTTGGGTTTTCTTCAATCGTAATTGTTAAAAAGTCACTTACCACACTAGCGCAGGGGGCAGTGGGTTGGGCAGTCAATGTGAGGGTAACTGAGCCTGCCGAAATATCTGCAGCACTTGGGGTATATGTTGGAGTTAAAGAGTTTGAGTTTGTAAATGTTCCTCCACCAGGGGTGGCACTCCAGGCATATGAAGCATAATTTGTTGCTGATGCTCCGCTGACCGTATACGATCCTGTTTCACAGATTGAGCCATTATTTCCGGCGTCAACTGTTGGGTTTGATTCAATAGTTAAAGACATCACATCACTTGCACTCGACGCACATGGTGAGATCGGGGTGGCAGTAACTGTTAGCTGAATTGAAGTTCCAAGAGCTATATCAGCGGAACTTGGAGTATAGGTTGGATTTTGTACATGAATATTGTTAAAAGTTCCGGTTCCTGAAGTTGACCATGTAATCTGATCTTCATCATTCACAACTGCAGATGAAAGGGCATAAGTATTACCAGCACAGATCGTAGCATCAGGGCCGGCATTGGCTGTTGGTTCCGGTACTATTGTCAGTACTAAATTATCTGAGATCGTGTTTGAACAAGGTGCATTACCGGTAACCGATAAAGTCAATGTAATTGGGCTCGCAGCTTCATCAGCAGCACTTGGCGTATATGTAGTTGATAACGAATTAGGACTACCAAATACACCGGTTCCTGTTGAGGTCCATTGTATGGTGGCAGGATCATAATTAGTGGCTGTTCCAATCAAGCTTGTAAAACCCGATGCACAAATTGTTCTATCAGTAGGAGCTGTTACCGTCGGTGAATTGACGATGGTAAGTATCATTTGACTTGTAACCGGATTATGATTGGAACATGTATTTGTGTCGGGGTAGGCGTATAAAGTTAAAGTAACTGAACCTGCTAAAATATCTGCCGCGCTTGGTGTATAAGTGGGTGTAAGCGTTTTTTCACTGATAAATGATCCGGTTCCCGAACTTACCCATAAAACACTATCCGCATTCGTTTGAGTTCCGGTGGGCGAATATGTTGAAGTTTGACAAATGCTCGCGTTTCCTCCGGCACTTACCCCGGTCGGGCATTGGGCCAGTGTGTGTGTGAACCCACTTATCAAGAAAATAAGGGATATAAAAATGTTTTTTGAAAAGTATTTTTTGAATGCAGAACTTCGGTAAGTCATATATTTGGATTTTTCCATCGTCTTAACTATTTACACCTTATAGTATATAAGAATCAATATATACGTGATTTCTTTAAAAAGGTTGTCAATTTTGGCAGATAAATGGCGGTATTTAAAAGCCTTAAAAATATTCGAATATTTTCTCCATTAAAAATAGGGCCTGCTTTGGTAATTTTCAATAAAACCCTGAATTTGACCAACGGATAATCGTTTGGCAATAATTTCCTTTTTTTGGTTGAGTAGATAAATTGTCGGGGTACTGAATATGTCATACAATTCATGGTAATCATTCGAAAAACTCTTGTTGCCATTTACATTGATCCAGTTTAATTGGTTTTTACGAATGTAAGCTTTCCATCCTTCTTCGTCCGCATCAGTTCCAACAGCAAAAACTTTGATCCCAAATGTATCTTTATTTAATAATTGTTTTAATTCCTTGATTTCCTTTTGGCAAACCTGGCATTCCTGGTCCCAAAAAAGTATCAAAATATAGTTTGCTTCAATATGATAAAGACTTTGTGCATTGCTGCTGGTGTCCAGCATCACAAGATCGGGAGCAGGCTTGCCTATTAAAACCTTGCTTATTTTGTTTGCTCTTTTTTCGATGTTCTCCATGATGTTATTGCTTATGCCGGTAATTGTACCCGTTCGGAAATAACGATCCACCATATGCACAAAAACCTGATCCAAACCCATAATGTCAGGGTATTCATATTTCAGTGTGAGGTGCCAGATAAAGTGATTTTTAATTTCTTGGTGCATGGGGCGATCCAAAAGCTTGTCAATATTTTGAATAAGGGTGTCGGGATGCTGAATGATAATTTTATCAAAATAATTTGAAAGTTTATTATGTAAAATCGGAGTGCGGAGCATTCTCGGATCCCCTAGGTCGATAAAATCCCAATATGATTGCTTGTAATGCTGGTACGAAATTTCCATGGGTTCATTTTTGTCAATTTCAGGTTCCTGCATTCCCAAAAATATTTTAGCCAACAGCGCATCGGGATGCTCTTCTATAAAATTTAATTTAAACTTGTCGACCTCAATTTTTATATCTTCAATCTCATTATTTATTGAATCTTTAGATGATTCCGATTTCAGGTTCTTGAGTTCTTGTTGCAATTGGTTGAGTTTATCAAATTTTGCTTTGTTGAATTTAAGATATTCGAAAAATCTGTGATTTTCTTCTGAGTCTGCTGCTGTAATCGATTCGATGAGCTTGTTTTTTGAAGCAGAAATTGAAAATTCCTGCTCATTGTCAATCAGAAATTCAAAATATTTGTTCATCTTTTCTCCGGCAAGAATATAAATTCCGGGTTCAAGGGTTTTATCTCCTTCGAAAATTACTGAATGGTCATTTAAATATGCTGTATCAACCGACTGAAATTTATCGGCATAATAGCTGACCAGATAATAAACACTGTCAGTAAATCCATCAAGTTGTAATTTTATGTTATAGGCTTTATTCTGGCTGAAAGCTGCAATATGGGTCAATAATAAAATCAGTCCGATAATTTTTTTCATTATATGCGCATTAATATATAGTAGAATCCAAAGTAAAAATTTTAGTAAAAATCAAAAATAAGGATAATCAATCGGAATCATTCAATAAATTTTTATGGGATAAAAATAAAGTGTATTGATAATGTTGTGAAAGTTTGGCCAGGTCAAATTACTTAGGCACTAAAACTCTTTATGTCGGGATGGATTTGCCATTTTTCAGTTTTAGCATTCAGTATTTCTGAATTTGTGGCATCAAGAATTTGATTAACCCACGAAGGGTAATTAATTTCCCTTGTTTCAACAGGTTTATGGAGGTTTGTCACAGGAGCTGTTTGGAAGGGAAGGGAAAGGAAAACTTTGGTTCCCAGTCCTGGGGACGAAACAATATTCATATCACCCCCGAGCAATTGTGCCAAATTTTTTGAAATGTTTAAACCCATACCGAGACCATTGTGCTTCTTTGAGAAACTATCATCGATTTGCCTGAATTTTTGAAAAATGATATTGAATTTATCTTGATCGATACCGATGCCGGTATCCAGTACAAATAATTGTAATTTGGATTTATTGATTATTTTGTATCCAAATTCAATAATTCCTTCCTCTGTAAATTTTAAAGCATTGTCGATTAAATTGATAAGTATTTCGTTAAGTATCAGTGGGTCGGTGACCACAAGCGGATTTGCATTGCGATCTATATCAAGTCTGAGGGCCAGGTTTTCTTTCCTGATAAAGGTTTTATCTTTTGTATAGGATTCAAGCAGCTCTTCCAGTAACTGATTAATGGAGAAGGTCTTGTTTTTCGGGTTTATTTCATTCGATTCAATTCTGGCGGCCTGAATAATATTATCAATTGTTGTCAGCAGTTGTTGAGAGCTTGTTGATATGGAGTCG
>CAYNTB010000303.1:0-3685 GCA_964399905.1 uncultured Bacteroidales bacterium
TATCACGTTTGGCCACGCCTATCGTATCGGCGAAATTACGGATAGATTCCGGTGTAAAACCCCTGCGTCGCAGACCAGATATGGTCGGCATCCGCGGATCATCCCATCCTTTTACTAATTTCTGTTCTACCAACTGCAGCAGTTTACGCTTACTCATCACGGTATATGTGAGATTTAGACGAGCAAATTCTGTTTGCACCGGCCTGTATTTACCTTCCACAATTTGATCCAGATACCAATCGTATAGCGGGCGATGTACCTCAAATTCCAGGGTACATATCGAATTTGTAATACCTTCAATAAAATCTGACTGACCATGCGCAAAATCATACATCGGATAGATACACCATTTATCGCCTGTACGATGATGATGTGCATGTTTTATACGGTACATGGCAGGATCACGCAACTGCATATTTGGCGAGGCCATGTCGATTTTTGCCCT
The DNA here is from genome assembly GCA_964399905.1 of uncultured Bacteroidales bacterium. GTDB lineage: Bacteria > Bacteroidota > Bacteroidia > Bacteroidales. The sequence continues at coordinate 446 of CAYNTB010000303.1, forward strand.
TAAAACACGCGCCCCATCCGGGAATTCGCCATTCTTCATCCTGTAAAACAAATCCAGGTTTTCTTCAACGCTCCTGTTTCGATAAGGACTCTCAATTCCTGGTTTTGATGGTGTCCCTCTTTGGGCACTTATTTCATCTGCCGATTGATCATCAACATAAGCTTTGCCCAATTTTATAATTTTGACGGCCCATTCAAAAAGCTGATCGAAATAATCTGAAGCATAATACAGCCTCTCGTCCCAATCAAACCCCAGCCATCGCACATCTTCCATAATCGAATCAACATATTCCACATCCTCTTTTACCGGATTTGTATCATCAAACCTCAAATTACATAATCCGTTATACTTTTGCGCAAGCCCAAAATTAAGGCAAATAGATTTGGCATGGCCAATATGCAAATAACCGTTGGGTTCAGGGGGAAATCGTGTATGAACCCTTCCCTGATTTTTGCCTTCGCTCAGATTTTTTTCAATGAGTTGCTCAATAAAATTTAATGAGGATTTCTTTTTAGAATCGTCTTCCTTAATGTTCATGGTCATGGTTAAAAAGCTTAGGCTGGCAAAATTAGCACTAAATCGTTATTATATCAACACTTAAAAATTAAAATACACGCAGGATTGATCTGACGCCTTCCGCATACTGGCCACCAAAGAGGTTCAGATGAACCAACAACGGATAAAGCTTACATATTTTTAAACGCTTTTCCCAACCCGAGCTTAGCGGGTAATAGTAATGATAGGCCTCATAGAATTGGGGGTTGAAACCTCCAAACAATTTACTCATGGCAATATCCATTTCTCGATTGCCGTAGTAAACTGCCGGATCGATTAAACAGGGCATTCCATGCTCATCGGTCATGAAATTTCCGCTCCACAAATCTCCATGGATCAATGATGGTTCAGATTCAGGAAATATTTCTGTTAAGCTGTCGAATAGTCTTTCTGCTAAATCCAGGTCCTTACTGTTAAGAAGCTTCGATAATAATGCACTTTTCATCATCGGTTTTATGCGTTCTTCCCGAAAAAAATCGGTCCATTTCCCGTGAAATGTATTTGACTGATGAAGAGTTCCGATATAATTATCGTGTTCCAATCCGAAATTTTGGCTGGTATTTTTATGCAAACAAGCCAGATTTTTACCCAATTCATGCCAGAAATTTTGTTGCGGTTTTTTCTCCTCAATTGATTCGAGCAACAAAAATGAATAGTTTGCAGTTTCACCCGTATTTATAACTTTAGGAATGCGAATACAGCCGGTACCGGCTAATATTTCTAAGCCTTTAGCTTCCTTACTGAACATTTCCGGAGATTTATTTGAGTAATTCCATTTTAAAAAGAAATTGCCACGACTGGTTTCTATCTTAACTGCGGAATTAATATCCCCGCCAGAAACTGCTCTATAATTAGAAATCCTGACCTCCCTATTAAAATGAGTGGTCAGGATTTTGTTTATTTTTAATTTAATTTCATCAGGAAGCATATTGTTCCCAATTTAATTAATTTTAGATAAGCAGAAAAATATGCATTGATATTTTCTTTTTGAGTAATTTATCGAGAATGATGAGCGAGGCAAGTGCCAGCAGGCTAATCGCAATAATTGGTGAAATTGTGATATCGGCAAATAAAGTTTTAAATCCGCCCAATATCCCCACCGACAGATTTGGAAGCTTAAAATTTACAAAATCAATTTCGCCGATCAAACCATTCATAAATGACCAATCGAGGCCAAACAATACAAAAATGGCGGCCATAAAACCAAGCCCGATCAGGAGCCAGTATTTTAAACTTAAAATGGGTTGATTTACGTTTTTTAATAATATTTCTTTTTCAATGCGACCCATCACAATCGCTGTAAAATCATCAGATGGTTTTTCCAGCATTGATTTTGTGAACATTCTTTTTAATAAATCGTCTTTTAAAAATTTCATGTTTTCCATAATAAACCTCCTTTTATATCATTTCTCCTACGCGATACTTTAACATCGAATTAATATGTTCGTAAAGTCGCTTCCTGGTGCGGTGAAGCCTTACTTTTACGTTAGATACAGACAATCCTGTTGCTTCGCTGATTTCGTCAATACTTTGCTCTTCTAAATAAAACATGGTCATTAACAGGTTATCTTCTTCTGATATTTTTTTCAATGCTATTTCACAGTACTTTTTTTTGTCATCTAAACTTAGGCCTTCAAGGTCATCAATAATCTCGTCGAATGTATAATTTTCAATAATATGATCGTCGATGGCGTTGACTTCTAAACTCTTTTTTCGGGTTTTCGAAATGGCTGTGTTAAAAGCAATCCGATATACCCAGGTTGAGAATTTTGATTCTCTTTTAAACTTTTCCAACGACTGAAAAACCTTTAAAAAAACATCCTGTGCAATTTCTTCAGCATCTTCGTTATTTTTAAGTATGCGCTTTGTAATCGTATAAACCATTGCTTTGTGCCTGTTAATCAACTCGGCAAAAGCAGCGGTTTCTCCACCTAATACTTTATCTATGTAAAACAGGTCTTCTTGCATACTCAATTGTTTAGACGACACTCAACTTTTAAAGTTACAAGTATTTGATAAAAAGTTTTACGAAATAATAAGCTATAAAATTAATACCTACCCATGAATATTTCCAAATTATCAGTTGATAAAACAATATTAATGAAATGTTTGTAACCCGAACTGAAATATTGCGTCATAAGTTTAGAAAACGCAAAGTTTAATTTAAAATTTAAAGTCATGAGCGAACAAGTTGGAGCAGCATTTATCCTCACAGTAATATTCGGATTCATTTTTGCAATCGTATATCTTGGAGTCCGAAGAAAAGAAAGAATGGCATTATTGGAAAAAGGTGTTGATGCATCATTTTTCATCACTAAAAAAACAAGCTCAACCACCCTTAAATTCGGGATGTTGTTTGTTGGAGTAGCCATCGGAATTTTACTGGGAAACATCCTTGAAGTAGCTACTGCTCTGGATGAAGAGGTTTCTTACTTTTCGATGATTTTCCTTTTTGGAGGACTCGGATTGATCATCAATTATTTCCTTGAAAAGAAAAACGAAGAAAAGTAGTTAACTAATGCAGAATTAAGTGAAAGAGGCCAAATGGCCTCTTTTTTTATGCTTTTAAGGGAAATTCGTAAATAACTTTATAGAGCGGGCCTTGGCGTTGAAGTATACTTTCAAAAAGAAATATTTTATTTACTTCAACACTTTGAAAACGCACTTTTTGATATGTAGAAATCA
>CAYNTB010000304.1:0-3638 GCA_964399905.1 uncultured Bacteroidales bacterium
TTCAGAATGATCCTGTTGGATGATTTCGTCCTGAATTATACCTGACAAAAACGGTAATCTATATTGAAACAGCTGCGTTTTGATGATAGATTACAGATGATGAAGTGGTATATATTCATTCTCATATCTTCTTTAGCTGCATCCGGCTTATTTGTGTCTCTTTTCTATTCTATCGGACTTACTAATCTTTCGATTAAGAAGGAATTATAATGATAAAGACCTCAACGAAAAAATCAGGTGAAACACATACGCTGTGTCAAATCAGGCGTTTAAGCCACGAAGAAAGGGTAACAGAAATTGCAAAGATGCTCAGTGGGGATCAGTTGTCGGAAGTTGCCATGGAAAATGCCCGAATCTTACTTTCCTAGTATATACGATCAGAAGGTTTCTCCAAAAGATGGAGCCGTATTTTTACCTTGATTTTAGTTTTTCTGCTATTTGGAATTCGTTATAAACAAAGCCAGGTTGATAAATTATTTGTACTCATTTTAAATAATTGTTAATTTTGCCGGGCTACATTTAGTAAAATAATCAAAAACCAAAATTAACTGCCATGGCTCATAATTTACTAAAAGGGAAAAAAGGAATCATTTTTGGCGCACTTGATGAAAAATCAATTGCCTGGAAAGTGGCTCAGCGTGCCTGTGAAGAAGGTGCAAAATTTACTTTAACGAATACACCTGCCTCCATTCGGTTCGGAGGAATTGAAGATTTGGCAAAAGACTGCAACACCATCGTGATCCCTGCAGATGCAACCAGTATCGATGATTTGGAAAACCTGATCTCAAAATCGATGGAGTTTTTAGGTGGGAAAGTTGACTTTATACTCCATTCGATCGGAATGTCGTTAAACGTTCGTAAAAAACGGGTTTACAACGACCTGGATTATAAGTACCTCGATAAAACCCTGGATATTTCAGCCATCTCATTTCATAAATTATTACAGGTTTCTCATAAATATGATGCCCTGAATGAGTGGGGTTCGGTGTTGGCACTTTCTTATATTGCGGCACAACGAACACTGTTTGGCTACAACGATATGGCGGATGCCAAGGCACTGCTCGAATCCATTGCCAGGAGCTTCGGCTACATTTATGGCAGGGAGAAAAAAATCAGGGTGAATACCATTTCACAATCTCCAACTCCGACAACTGCCGGAAGCGGGATCAAGGACCTTGCAGGATTGATGGATTTTACGGAACGTATGTCGCCTTTGGGTAATGCCACTGCCGATGAATGTGCCGATTATTGTATCATGATGTTCTCAGATTTTACAAAAAAAGTAACCATGCAAAATCTGTATCATGATGGCGGATTCTCGAGCATGGGTATGAGCCAGCGTGCGATGCACCAATACGAAAAAGGCATTGATTGCGATTGTAAGTAAATACTTAACCATATAGCCCATATCGGGAGCTTCGCTTTTTTACTCAATTTTTTTGATTATATTTGCAAGCCAATTTTAAGCATGTGATGATCAAGAAAATAAGCATAATCAGCTCAATACTGTTTCTACTAACAGCCTGTTCAACGAATAAAGAAATTACACAAATCAGATCAACGGGGATCTCTTCCTATACGGCAGGTGATTATCAAAGCTCGCTCGAAAAGTTTGAAGAATTGATTAGCAATGCGGAGGAGAAAGGGGGTTTGGCCGGGCTTGATGATTACGAACGAGCCGGAATATCGGCACATGCACTTGCATTAAACGACAAGGCTGAGAAATACCTTGAGCAGGCCCGCCTCATGAATTCGACCAACGAAAATGTTTATTTTGCCCTGGCAGACATTTATCACCTGTTTGATAATATCTCTAAAGAGGTTCGTTTTCTTGAATATTATCAGAAGAACCACCCCAAAGGAGATAAAATAGAACTTGTCCGCTTGCGATTATTCGAAGCCTATGTGAAAAGCGAATCATGGGAACAGGGATTGGCATTATGGCCCCTGGTTAAAGAAACTGATCAGTACCAGGAAGTGTTACTCGGCGGATATTTAAAAATTGTGATTGCACTCGAAAATGAATCGGAAGCAGATAAGGCCGCAAAAGATTTACTCAAAATAGATGAAAATAACGTATTGGCTTTAAAATGGACTGCCGAAAGATATTTCTGGAAAGCAGAAAATTACTACCAATCCGAAATGGCCGCCTATAACAAAAAGAAAACCAACAGCCAGTATGCAAAACTGTTAAAGGCACTTGATATCGTTACTGACGACTTTAAACGTTCGCGCGATCTGTTCGAAAGGCTTTACAAAATTAGCCCGGACGAGCGTTATGCCGGATTCCTGAGCAATATTTATGCCCGACTCGACGATAAGGAAAAAGCCCGTTATTATCGCTCCAGGTCCGGACAGTAAGCCTCGTTTTTATAGTTTATAACATCCACTCATCTCCGGGAGGGGACAATCTTCCACGCATAACATTTAGCGTTGAATACGCATCCAGCTTTTATAATTGTATTGATTGGGATGGGGTAATTTGTGTTTTAATCATCTGATAATTATGTTTAACATCGTTCAGAAGTATATAAGCATTGGAGGCTTCCGGCTTTGTGTTCCATTGATTAATAAGGGCGATGTTCTTGAATTAATCACCCATAAAACCTAATCTGAAAATATGAAAAAGAAAGTCTTTATCCTGATTTCGATCAGCTTCCTGATCATCCTGGCAGTCGCTTGCAGCGAAAATGGAAATAAGAACAGTAATCGCATGTCGTTGAAGAATGCGGGGATCGATTCATTGAATTATGTGCAGGTTTCCGAATCTGTCGTTATCATACAGAACGAAAAAGACCTGGGTTCGAATATGGCTTGCATTGCGCTTGATAACGGACTGGTATTTATCGATTGCAGCTTTTTTACCGAAATAGCCGCAGAATTCAGGCGCAAGATGGAGGAAAAATATCAACGTAAAACACTGGCCCTGGTTCAGAGCCATGCACATACCGACCATTTTTTTGGCATGGATGCCTTTAATGATGTTCCTTATATTGCATCTGCCAAGGCAGAACCAATGTTCGCAGCTCAACTGGGAATCGACTATGAGCAATATAAAGAAGGCTATACACGCATCTTTCCAAAATTCGACAAGGCACTGGAATCTGCAAAATTGAGAATGCCCGATTTCTGGTTCGATGGTGAGCTTGTGCTGGGTTCGGGTAAGAATGAATTGAGACTTGGACATGCAGGTGGCCATACAGCCGGTTCGATCTATGCTTATTTTGAAAATGAAAAAGTAATATTTGTGGGGGATGATATCCAGGTCGATTATCATTTGTATTTCGGGGATCAAACCGGAGATATCAATCAGTGGATTAAGATACTTGCCTTTTGGGAAGATATGGAGATTGAAAAAGTATGTGGCGGCCATGGGCCGGTTACAGACAAGGATTATCTGACAAAAACACGTTTATTCCTCGAAAATCTTCAGGCCAAACTTCTTGATCTTAAAGCCGCCGGTGCCGATCAGGAAACTGTGTTGAGAGAAGTTAACGCATTGGATAATTACTGGCCAAAAGAGCTGGAAAAACCAAACTGGTACGATGCTGCCATCTGGAGTGTTTATAGCCGGATGTAAGAATCTTATTTAATGAGATGTTTTCCTTTTATTAATAAATCAATGTTATGAACCCCAA
>CAYNTB010000305.1:0-3627 GCA_964399905.1 uncultured Bacteroidales bacterium
AATTGGGCCGGACTTTTGAGAAAGATGTTGAAAGTATTAAAAAAATACGGGAAACAGTTGGAACGAAAATTCCCTTGCGCATTGATGCCAATCAGGCTTGGGATGTTGAATTGGCAATTCGGATTTTAAAGGCATTACAACCATATAATGTCGAAAGTTGTGAAGAACCAATTCCGAGATGGGATTTTATGAATTTGTCGAAAGTAAGAGAACAAAGCCCGATCCCTATTATGGCTGATGAAAGTTGCGGCGACCATCACGATGCCAAACGCCTGATCGATTTAAAGGCTTGCGATACCATAAATATAAAACTAGGTAAATCTTCCGGTATTTTTAAAGCTTTGAAAATTATTGAATTGGCTGAAAAACATAATATAATGTTACAGGTAGGAGGCTTTTTGGAATCAAGGCTGGGATTCACCGCGTCGGCACATTTGGCCCTGGCCAGCAAAAACATTATTTATTTTGATTTTGACACCCCGCTGATGTTTACGGAAGATCCGGTAAGTGGCGGGATTATCTACGACAAAAAAGGAAATATCAGCATTCCTGAACAATCAGGATTGGGGGCAAGGATAGAGGAATCATATTTGAAAAAGCTATCAAAATCGATCATAAAATGAAAAAGGGAGGGCTTCCCCTTTTTGGGGCAGCCCTCCCTTTTTCTTTCTGAAATTTAAAATTTAGTATTACTCTTCCTCAAAATATCTGCGCTGTGGAGCACTGTTTGAATACAATACGCCACCTGCATCCACAAATTCCTTTTCAAGAGCCGGTACTTTAACCGTAAACAGATTATTTAAAATACCTTCCTGTGCATGATAAGCTTCATTCGCTAAATTAAATTGCTCTTTTTGTGCACCGGTAATATCAACTTCGGCTGACGAAGTGGTGTAAATAGCAAAACGTAAACGGCTCGCTACGGTATTCTCTGCACCAAAACCTCCAACAAGCACCTTGGCAACATCATCTATTTCCTGTTGTAATGCATCCATTTTATCAATCAAAACACCTGCTTCAACTGGCATTCCTGCTAACATGCTCTTCATATCACTGATACTTTTATTCATCGCCTGGATTTTTGCTTGCGCGGCAGTAAGCTCTACATTCAGATCCATTGCGTTTTTCAGGAAATTGAAATTGGCTGCATAATTTGGAGTTCCAAGGGCATTTGGCAATGATTTAACTTTAAATGATTTTGGTTCAACCAATCTCGTGAACTCTCCTCCAATGTTTTTATCAATAGCCACCTTATATTCACCCGGAGGCACCTGTGGTCCCCTGTTTGTTAAATAACTCATATCCCATTCCATATTATTATATCCTCTTCTTAATGGAGCAGTCAATTTTCGCATGATATTATCATTTTTATCATAAATGGTAAATACAAGCATTGGTCGGGCTTCATTTTCTTCAGCTCTCAATTCTTCTTCCGTCGGATATGGATATTTTGTTCCTGCTTTTACAGCTTCGTTTTGTGCCTGAATTCGTTTTTGTTTCAAAGTCGTATATCCATTCTTGATATAATATCTGAAAGTAGCTACCGGATCAGGATTTGGTGTACTGAAATGTACATCACCCTGGTAATTTAAATTTGTTGCCGGATAATACATTAAAGCTTCTTTGATATCAAAGATATGAGCTTCTTTTTTATTGAGTTCATCACTTAATTCACGTAAAGCCGAATAATCGTCCAATACGTAAAAACCCCGGCCAAATGTAGCAACAACCAAATCATCTTCTCGTTCCTGAATGGTTAAATCTTTTACCTGAATCGGAGGAATGCCTTTTTTTAATTGTTCCCATTTGGCACCTCCGTCAATACTTGTCCATACACCCCATTCAGTTCCAATAAATAATATATTCGGATTGATGTGATCTTCCTGGATACAATAAACTGTTCCGGATGGAAGATTTGAGGCGATCGAAGTCCATGTTTTACCTTTATCGGTACTCTTGATCAAATATGGAGTAAAATCGCTACTGTTTTTACGTCCGTCGAAACAGGCATAAACCGTGCTTTCATCATGTCTGGATGGGAGCACATAGTTAACGAATGTCATTTCCGGAACGCCTGGAAATTTATCGTATTTTGTCCAGTTTGCACCATCATCTTCAGTAATCCAGATAAGGCCATCATCTGTTCCAACATAAAGCATCCCTTGTTTAAGCTGAGATTCATTAAGTGCAAAGATATTCCCGAATTTTGAAGTTGACATATTTTTTGCAACTGCTTCAGGTGGCCACATTTTACCCATCATTGGAAGTGTATTCTGATCAATTTGCCTGGTTAAATCCGGACTGATCTTTTTCCAACTGCCACCCATATCAGTGCTTTTTAGTACGTAATTTCCACCTATATAAAGCGTTTTTGAATTGAAGGGGCTTAAAATATATGGAGTGTTCCAGTTCCAGTTATAGGTTTCGTCTTCGGTGGGTTGAGGTTGAATAGAAACACTATTACCGGTAGTTCTGTCATATCGCCTGATTCCACAATATTGTGATTCGGAATAGGAAATATCAGGGTTTTCCGGATCTGGAATTGACAAATATCCGTCACCACCGATGGTATAGGTCCAGTCTGCATTCACGATTGACCTGCGATTTGTTTGCGAGGGGCCAAACCATGAACCATTGTCCTGAGCACCACCATAAACATTATAAAACGGATAATCATTATCCACCCTGGCATGATAATATTGCGTGATTGGCAAATTGCTTGCGAATTGCCAGGTTTGTGCGCCGTCGTAAGATTCATATAATCCGCCGTCGCAACCCATTAAATAATGATCAGTATCATCAGGATTAATCCATAAGGCATGATTATCAACATGTTTGTTTCTTCCTTCAATATTTTCGAAGGTTACTCCCCCATCTTTCGAACGGGCAGCTCGGGTGTCCATCAAAATAACAATATCCGGGTTAACAGGGTCCGCATAAATTTCATTATAATATTGTGGGCTGCCTGAAACTTTGTTACTTCTTTTTTCCCAACTTTCGCCCATGTCGCAGGATCGGTAAAATCCGCCTGTATTACCGGGAAGTTCAATCACGGCATAGATAATGTCCGGATTTGCCGGAGACAATGCAAGACCAATACGACCAACATCACCACCAGGTAATCCTTTCTTTAACTTTGTCCATGTGGCACCAGCATCCACAGATTTGTAAATAGCTGATTCAGGTCCCCCGTCAATTTTTGAATATACACGTCGCTCACGTTGATGCGATGCTGCATATAAAATATCAGGATTTCTGGGATCCATTTCCATATCAGAAACACCTGTATATTCACCAATATACAGTATTCGTTCCCATGTTTTTCCTCCATCGGTGGTTTTGTATAATCCGCGTTCTCCACCCGGTCCCCAGGCTTGTCCCTGTGATGCAACATAAACCACATTGCTGTTTCTTGGATCGATCATGATTTTACCGATTTGAGAACTTGTTTTTAAACCCATATTGGTAAAGGTTTTTCCACCATCCGTTGTTTTGTAAACACCATCTCCATACGAAAGATTGCGTTGGGTATTGTTTTCTCCGGTTCCAACCCAGACTACATTCGAATTGTTTGGATCCATTGCCAGGCAACCAATTGAATATACCGGCTGGTCATCGAATACAGTT
>CAYNTB010000306.1:0-3618 GCA_964399905.1 uncultured Bacteroidales bacterium
ACATACCTCAAATCAGAAGACAACTAAATAATTTAGGGTTCGAATCTCAGGTAGCAAAACGTTTGTTTATTCCAAGCAACAATTTCAAGGTTCCCGATGCAGTAAAGGAACGATGGAAACGGAACCTTGAGAATCTCAAACTAATCCGTGATAAAAAAATACCGGTATCTGAAGATTATTATCAGAAAATAATGAACAGTCGGCGAATTCAAGAGTTAGAATCTGCTATTCAGAAATCATCTTAATCCAAAAAATAAGATCATATGAAAAAGTCACTCATTGTCATTATCTTACTAAATGCAATAACCGCAATTGCCCAGCAACCGCAAAATGGTTATGAATTAATAGCGCAAATGTACCATGCAAACAACACAAACTGGTATCATAGCCTGTGCTTTTCTCAGGAGGTCCTTTACTATAAAAACGACAGTATTATAGAAACAGACTTCTGGCTTGAGGCGTATCAATCACCGGGCAACCCCATACTTAAGTTCGCCAATTGGGAAAGTGGAAATGGTTTATTGTTTACGAATGACAGCCTTTATACTTACCGGGAAGGAACGCTACAGTCCACAAAGTTCCGCATTCATGATTTAGTGGTTCTCGGCTTGGACGTTAACAATATATCTCCCGAAATAACCGCCAAACGAGCCGAAGAGTGCGGGTACGACCTCGATAAAATTACCCAAGGCCGATGCATGGGACAGGATGCATGGATTGTCGGCGATACTTCAAGCACTTGTTTTTGGGTTGCTAAGGAATCGCTCCTTTTTCTGAAAATGCGGCGCAGAACAGGTGAAAACTCAAGAGAAGTTGAATTTGTTAAATATGAAAATATCAATGGATATCCGGTAGCAACAGTGATAAACTTTTACAATACACAAGGCGAATTAATGATGGTTGAAAAATACCTAGACATTAGGCCCAACTGTAGCGTTCCAGCAAACATTTACAATCCAAAAGAATTTTCCAAAGCAAAATGGTAACCAACTTAAATTTTCGGTTCTGTTATGCGATCAAAAATTTCAATAAAACATACAATACGGATGAAGAAATTAGAAACTGAGGGTCTGAAGCCCAGAAAAAACGTTGATCACAAGATTCAGCAACATGGCATCGGGAATCATACCACCGCCTTTTCGTCCACCATATCAAAACTGGAAGACGGATTAAAAAAGAACCCATGCTTAAATGATTTTCAGGAATATGTAAAGGAGATGGAAATAGAACGGGGCTTTAACAATCAAACAGTGACAGAGAAGTGTCTGCTCCTGGGAGAAGAAATTGGCGAACTATTTAAAGCCATCCGGAAAGCAATAAAACTAAAAACAGACTACAATTCAGATATTGGTACAGTAAGCGAAGAAATTGCCGATATAATGATCTATCTGTGTTCGATTGCAAACCGTTTTGACATTGACATTGAGCAGGCTTTTCGTGATAAAGAAGAAATAAACAAAAAAAGAATATGGCAATAAAAATGGCAATATTCTCTATTATGCCAATAATCCAATTATCAATAACAACAAGCCCGAGCAAAATTTACTTTGGCTGGCATAATTTAATATCTTTAAACCCAATACAAAAAAACGTCCTTACGAAAAAAAATTCTTAAAAAGCCAGAACGGTTCTACAAAGTGCACTGTTCCAAAGCAAATCATGAATTCAGAAATTCAATCCAAAAGTGTATCGTTTTACTGCTAATCCTTCAAAATCCATCACTTGTATATTTTTATTGGAATCCTGATCTGATTTTCCCATCTTTGATTTATAAAAAGTGGGAAGAATAATCTTCATTTTATTTGTGTCATTCAAAAAAAACACTCGTCCAATATAAAATTATTAAGAAATGAAAAAGTCATTTTTACATTTATGCCTGTTTTTTGCAAGCTTTCTGATGATAGCTTCATCGAATATCAACGCCAAATCCATTGATATGGATTTATTAAAAGGCTTCAGTCCGAGGAGTATCGGTCCTGCCGGTATGAGCGGACGAGTTACTGCCATTGATGCAGTGCAGAACAACCCTGATATTATTTATATTGGTTCAGCATCCGGAGGGGTCTGGAAATCAACCAGCGGCGGTGTAAGCTGGGAACCATTGTTTCAGGATCAGGATTTTGCGTCCATTGGGGCACTTAAAATCGATCAGAATGTACCCGATATTATCTGGGTTGGTACCGGCGAAGGTAACCCTCGTAACAGCCAGAGCAGTGGAAATGGGGTATATAAAAGCATCGACGGCGGAAAAACATGGAAACACATGGGATTGGCCGACTCCCGAAATATTCACCGCATCATACTCGATCCGCGCGATTCAAATGTAATTTACGTAGGCGTTCAGGGAGCAGCCTGGGGACCGGGTGAAGAACGTGGCCTTTTTAAATCGACTGATGGCGGCGAAAGCTGGGATAAAATCTTATACATAAACGACCGCACGGGCATCGGCGAATTGATCATCGACCCTTCAAATCCGAATAAACTCTTTGCAGCCATGTGGCAATTCGAACGCCAGCCCTGGTTTTTTAAGTCGGGTGGTGAAGGCTCGGGCCTTTACGTAACCCACAACGGAGGCGAAAACTGGAAAAGGCTGGATATAGAAAATGGAATGCCTGAAGGCGAACTCGGCAGGATCGGATTGGGAATTTCGGCACATAATCCTGAGGTGGTTTACGCCCTGATCGAATCCAAAAAAACTGCATTTTACCGCAGCGATGACGGGGGTCAAAAATTTGTTAAGGTTACCGATCAAAATATTGGAGGAAGGCCATTTTATTATGGTGAATTCCATCTCGACCCGGAAAACGAAAACCGAATCTATAATATTCATACCACCGTTGATGTTAGCACTGACGGCGGACGTACTTTTTCCAATTTAATTCCTTACCAAAAAGTACATCCCGATTATCATGCATGGTATTCCCATCCGACTGACGGCAGTTTTATCATGTGCGGAAACGATGGTGGAATGGCCATTTCGCGCGACCGCGGTAAAACATGGTCTTTTGTTGAAAACCTGCCACTCGCCCAATTTTACCACATCAATTATGATATGCAAAAGCCATACAATGTTTATGGCGGGATGCAGGACAATGGATCATGGCAGGGTCCGAGCATGGTATATAAAACCGGAGGCATTAAAAACGAATACTGGAAAGAAGTTTCTTTTGGAGATGGGTTCGATGTGGTTCCCGACCGCACCGACCCGGATGAAGGATTTTCGATGTCGCAACAGGGGAATGTGGTACGATATAATACACGAACAGGTTTTAACAAATTTGTGCAACCGGTACATCCGCAGGGTGAAAAGTTGCGTTTTAACTGGAATGCAGCCATCGCTGCCGATCCGTTTAATGATGCCGGGCTCTATTTTGGAAGCCAGTACCTGCATAAAAGTACGGATCGAGGCGACAACTGGACCATCATCTCTCCAGATTTAACGACCAAAGATCCTGAAAAGCAAAAAGCTGATGAGAGTGGCGGATTGACTTTCGATGCTACAGGTGCCGAAAACTTCACCACCATTATTGCAATCGCACCCAGTCCAATCAATAAAGACGTAATTTGGGTTGGCACTGATGATGGAAATTTGCAGCTCACCCAAGATGGCGTGAAAAC